>MNXL01000367.1:1409-6999 GCA_001871755.1 Anaerolineae bacterium CG2_30_64_16 | reverse complement strand
CAGGTTCCCGCTGGCAGCGCCGCTGGATTCCCGCTAAGAGCTTGCGGGAATGACATCGCCACAAAGGCTGAGTAGTAACCAAAAGGAGTAACTACTCAGCCGTCATGCCCGAATGCTTCTATCGGGCATCCAGGTTCCCGCTGGCAGCGCCGCTGGATTCCCGCTAAGAGCTTGCGGGAATGACATCGCCACAAAGGCTGAGTAGTAACCAAAAGGAAGACTATCCGGCCGGGATTGTGACCGTAAACGTCGTGCCTTTCCCGACCTGGCTGGAGACCGCGATCGCGCCGCCGTGCAGGTCCACCGCCCGTTTGACGATCGTCAGCCCCAGGCCCGTGCCGGGGATGTGCCCGGCATTGCTGGCGCGATGGAAGGCCTCGAACAGCCGTCCCTGCTCTTCTGGAGGGATCCCGATGCCCTGGTCGCTGACCTGGAAAGTCACCCTGTCATCACTACAGGTGAGCTCGAAGCGGACTGGGCTGCCCGGATCCGAGTAGTGGATGGCGTTGGAGAGCAGGTTATGCATGATCTGCCTCAGCAAGCTTTCATCCGCATACACATCGTTGCACTGGCCACGATGGGCAAAAGTGACCGTGTGCGCGGCTCCGACCGTCAGTTGTACCTCCTCTACCAGCTCCTGACAAAAACGCTGGATGTCCAGGGGCTTGGGGTTGAAGGTCAGCTTGCCTGCGTCGGCTTTGGCGACGGTCAGCACGTCATCCAGCAGATCGCCCATCTGTTTGGCGTTGGCCTGGATCCGCCGGAGATGGTTCAGGGTGCGCTCCGCAGCAAGTTGCTGGCCGTATTGTTCCAGCAGTTGCGCGGAAGACAGGATCATGCTCAACGGAGTGCGGAACTCGTGGGACGTCATCGAGATGAAACGCGATTTGAGATCGCTGAGTTCCTTTTCCTGGTCCAGGGCTCTCCGGCTTTCTTCTTCCGCCCGCTGGCGCCTGACGATCTCGCTTTGCAGCTCCTGGTTTGCCGCCGCCAGTTGCGCGGTACGTTCGGCAACGCGGCGTTCCAGGTCCTGGTTCAGCCTTCGGATCTCTTCTCCCGCCTGCCTGAGCTCAGTGATATCGATGCCCACGAAGGTGGCCGCCTGACCCTGCTGGTACTTCCTGGCAACGACCAGGTACCGCCGGAGGACGCCATCGACTAATGAGGTGATCTCTCGGGAAGCCTGCTGGGCTGGGCTGACGAAGAAATCCCGCGCGAATTCGGCCAGGTCCGGGCTGGTGCCCTGAAAACCGACCTCCTCACCGGCCAAGGCTGCCTGCGGCAGGTGTAGTATCTCGACCAGGTACCGGTTGCCGCCCAGGTATCTCAAGTCCGAGCTGATCCAGGAGACGGCCGCGGGCAGGGCATCCAGGGCGGCTTGCAGTTGGTTTCTGGCCTGGCGCAGCTCATTCATCGCCCGGGCCCGCGTGATGATATCGCGGATCCGCCAGCGTAGACCGGCCTCCCTGGCTGGTGGGTTTGTTTTCATCTTGCCCTCTTTCACTGGCCCAGACCCCCGCGTACGCGGGGGGTTTCGAGGTCACTTTTCAGGTATCTTCTCAATAATCCGGGTCAGCTCAAGGCGGATCCGTGATCCGCCGCTCGCCCGCCGAGTCACGGACTCGGCTTGAGCAGATTTGTCCCCGCCTTTTTGAGAAGATACAATGTAACAATGTCAAGATAAAGTGAGGTTTTTTCACCTTGTCACCTTGTCACCTTGTCAAGTATATCCACTCATGATGACCGGTTCAGAGGCGCTCGCGGGCAGCGCAACGTAGACAGTGCTCCCCCGCCCCTCCCCGTCACTCTCCGCCCAGATACGGCCACCGTGCGCCGCCACGATCTTGCGACACAACGCCAGGCCGATGCCCACGCCGCCGAAACGCCGGGTCGTGCTCCCGTCCACCTGATGGAAACGCTCGAACACGTGCCCCAGCTTGTCCGGCGGGATGCCGATCCCGGGATCCGCGATGGAGATCAGCACCGGGCGCTCCGGAGGGGCGGCGGACCGCTCGGCCCAGCTCCGCACGCGCACGACACCGCCATCCGGGCTGAACTTCACCGCGTTGTCCAACAGATTGTCGAAGACCTGGTTCAGGAGATCGACGTCTACCTCCACGACCGGTATATCGGGGGCCACCTCCAGGTCGAACCGGATCCCGGCCGCGGCAGCCCGCGCCTGCCAGGCCTCCACCGCCTGGTGGAGCAACAATTCCGGCTCCACCTTGATCGTCTGCAAGCCCCTGGCGTCGATGGTTTGCAACGTCAGGAGCCGGTTCACCATGAAGTAGAGTTGTCTGGCCTGCAGGCGCATGACCCGCAGCGCCTGCGCCTGTTCGGCGGTCAAAGGCCCCAGGGCCGCCTCCCCCAGTAGTTCGACATACCCTGAGATCGTCGTCAGGGGGGTGCGCAGCTCGTGCGAGACGTTCTGGATCATCTCGTCCTGGGCCTGCAACGCCGCCTGCAACGACTCATACAGCCGGGCGTTCTCCAGCGCCACCGCCGCCTGGCCGGCAAAGGCCTGCATGACCTCTTGCTCAGCCTCCGGCCAGGTGTGGGGCGCGTCGTAGTAGCAGGCGGCAGCCGCCACCGTCCGTCCCTCATAGACCAGCGGCCAGAGCGCCGTCGCCCGGTAGCCGGCGGCCCGGGCCAGCTCCCGCACGGGCGCATCCGCCGGCAGTTGGGCTGTATCCTCGATGAACACCGGCGCCGGCTCCGCCAACAGCCGGCCCCCGGGCACTTCCCGCGCCCGCCTGCTCACCTCCGCCACGTAGGCCGGCGAAAGCCCGTGCGCCCACGGGCAACTGACCGTGTCGTCTGGGTTGCGCACGTAGACGGCCGCCCGGCCGGCCCCGGACAGCGCCAGCGCACCCTCCCCGATGGCGCTGATGGTCCGCGCCACGTCCAGGGGCAGGGTCAGCGTTTCACTCACCGACGCCAGCCGCGCCATCCGTTCGGCGTGAACGCGGGTCTCCTGGAGCAGCCCCAGCCGGGCCAGAGCCTGCCCCACCTGGCTGGCCACATCCTGCGCCAGCGCCACCTCGGCCCCGCTGAACTCCCGGCGCTCCAGGCTACCCAGGCCCAGCGTGCCCACCACCGCCCCGCGGCTCTCGATCGGCACGAGCAGGATGGAGGCTATACCTTGCTCACGCATCAGCGCATGCACCGGCGCCAGCCGCGGGTCTGTCTGGGCGTCTGTCACCGCCAGGGGGACCTTGTGTTCCAGGACGTAGGCCATGGCGGGGTTGCCCTCGACGGGGATGAACGCGCCCAGCGTGCTGGGGCGGCCCGCCGCCCGGTACTCGGCGACCACCTCGGCGGCCGTGCGTTCAGGGTTGAGGCGGGCGAACCCGGCCTGGGGCACGCCGAAGAAGCGAGCCAACTCGGCGCACACCGCCTCGAGCGCGGCCGGTACGTCCTCGGCCGCGGCCGTGAGGGCAATCACCCGGCTGAGCAGCGTCACCTCCTGCAGCCGGCGTTGCGTCTCTGCGAACAGGCGCGCGTTCTCGATGGCGATGGTGGCCTGGTTGGTGAAGGCCATGGCCAGTTGAACCTCTTCAGTGGTATAAGGACGCACCTCCGCTCGATCAACGGTGATTATACCGATGAGCTGATCCTTAACCACCAACGGCGCCCCCAACCAAGAGCGAATGCGGCCCGACGCGTAGGTATCCGCCTCGTCCTTGAAATGGGGGTAATCCTGGACAACGTCTTCGATGGCGACCGGCGCTTTGGTCGTGACCACGCGATGATTGGGGAATTTGGGGTCGATGGGAAAGACCAGGCCCACTACTTTGTCTGGCTCCTTGAATCCCTGGCTGGCCACGATTTCCAGACGCTCGTCTTGCAGCCGTTGGACAGAAGCACTGTCGTAGGGTATCACCTGTCGCAGTTGCTGCAGAATCAGCCCCAGCACTTCATCTAGCTGCAGGGTTGAGCTGAGCACGGTGGAGGCCTGGTACAAGGTCTCTGCGATGTGGCGCCGCTCCTGCTCGGCCTTGTACAGCCGGGCGTTCTCCAGCGCGATGGCCGCCTGGTTGGCGAAGAGGGTAGCCAGCCAGACGGCGTGCTCGTCGAAACTTCTCGCCCTGGAAACCTCGGCGAACTCCAGGACACCGGTGATTTGCTCGCCGCGCTTGAGAGGCACGCCGAGGACGGCAGTGAGCGGCTCGGCCTCCCAATCCGGCGACCGCCCTTCCCAATGGCTGTAGTCGTCCACGGCCAGCGGTTCGCCGCTTTGCAACACCTTGCCGCAGAGCCCCTCGCTGGGCGTCAGGCGCGTGCCGGTGTAGTCCCTCGTGTAGCCGCGGCTGACGACCAGCTCGAGGTCGCCTCTCGTCTCATCGATCAGGTAGGCACCCCCCGCCCTGACATCCAGCAGGCGGCAGCCCTGCTCCACGACGTTCTGCAGGAGTTCGTCGAGTCCCAGTTGGGCGGTGATCGCCAGGGAGATTTCCCGCAGCGCCTCCAGTTCCTCACCCCGGCGCTTGATTTCCTCCTCCGCCCGCACCCGCGTGGTGATTTCGTTCTGGGCTTCCTCGTACAACCGGGCATTCTCTACAGCGATGGCCGCATGGTTGGCGAATAAGGTCAGCAGTGCCAGGTCAGCCTCCCTGAAGCGCCTGCTTTCCACATCGTCCAAGACGTGGATCACTCCTGTTACCTGATCCTGCCAGATCAGCGGTGCGCTGAGCACAGCAGTGAAAGGCTGCTCCTCTTTGTAGACAGCGGCCTGTCTGCTCCAGGCACGATAATCGTCGATGATCAGCGGCTGCCCGGTCTCGGCCACAATGCCAGCCACACCCTCACCGTACTTGAGGATCGTGCCGGTGTAATCATGTGGGGTGTTGTAACTCACCACGCAGCGGGCTTCCCTGCGGCCCAGATCGCACAGGTACATCCCGCCACCCCGAGCGTCCAGCAATTGCGCCGCCCGCTCGACAATAGTGTGAAGCAGTGTAGGTAAATCGTGCGGAGCGGTGATCTCGAGCACGGTTGCCTGAAGAGTCGCGAGTTCTTCGGCCCGGCGGCTGCTCTCCTCGAACAGCCGCGCGTTCTCGATGGCCACACCGACCTGGTCGGCCAGCGTCTGCAGGGTAAAGAGGTCATCCTGGTCAAAGGCCTCCAATTCAGTGCTCTGCACGTCCAGCACCCCGATGACCCGACCCTTGGCCTGGATCGGCACGGCCAGTTCCGAGCGGGTGTTGGCCAGCCCTTTCAAATAGCGCGGTTCCTGGGAGACATCGCCCACCAGCAGCGGCTCGCCGCTGACCGCCACCCAGCCACAGATGCCCTCCTCCCCCACTCTGAGGCGCGGCGCCTTTGTCAGCTCCAGCTCATAACCTGCCCCCACCCTGAGTGCCAACTCCCCCCTGGCTGGATCAACCAGGAGGATGGTAACGTAGCGGTAGTTGAAGGCCTCACGGATGCAGTTCACAATGCGATCCAGCAGCGGCTCCAGCTTGAGCAGGGAGGTGATCTGCCGTCCGACCTCGCCGATGGCCTTCAATCGGGCCGCGTGCCCTATCTCGGCCTGGTAGAGCTGCGCATTCTCCAGCGCGGCGGCCACCTGGTTGGCAAAGGCGGTGAT
>MNXL01000367.1:0-1397 GCA_001871755.1 Anaerolineae bacterium CG2_30_64_16 | reverse complement strand
GGCCGCGGTCAGGCGGTCGGCGGAGACGCCGAGGAAGCCGATGATCTGCCCCTCGACGGCAAGGGGAGCAACGACACCCCCCAGTGGCATCTCCAACAGGCGCATGGCTGTGGGCATGAGGGGACGGACCAGCGCGGGGACAACCGGAGCCAACAGCGCCGCGACGTCGGGGATGAAGACGGCTTCGCCCGCCAGGATCTGCCGGCCGATAGGCAGTTGCTCCACGGGGAAGGTGTAGCCCACCGCCTCGAGCCCTATCAGCTTCTCGGCTCGGGCCAGGGTCCGGGAGGCGATCGTGGTATAGCGAATGGTAAACTGCTCTCGTTTTTCGTCCAGCAAGACGCCGGCGCCGGTGAGCCCCAGGGTCTGCAATTGCTCCATGACGGCGACAAAGACCGCTTCCGAGGTGCGGGCAGCCCGCTGGATGGCAGCCGCAGCAGCGTTCAGGGCATGCACCCTCTCCTCCGCCTGCTTGCGCTCCGTGACATCGCGGAAGACCAAAACCACACCGATGACGTTTCCTTTGTCATCTCTGATGGGAGCAGCACTGTCATCAACGGGCGTTTTCCTTCCGTCCTTGGCAATGAGTAGGGAATGATTTGCCAGACCGACAATAATGCCTTCCCGAAGGGCCTTCTTTACAGGACTCTCGGTAAGGGTGCGGGTTTGTTCGTTTACGATATTGAATACTTCCGTCAAATCTCTACCCAAAGCATCTTCCTGCTTCCAGCCCGTCAGGGCCTCGGCAATGGGATTCATAAATGTTACCAATCCCTTTTCATCGGTGGTTATCACAGCATCGCCGATGCTTCGGAGCGTGGTGGCCAGCCACCGCTCCCTCTCTTTTAGTTTCCTTTCCATCTCGTGCTTGTAAAGAGCCATCTCGATGGTAGTGTGTAATTCCCTTTCTTCGAACGGTTTGATGATATAGCCATAGGGCTCTGTTACCTTCGCTCGCTGCAATGTGTTCTCATCTGCATAAGCAGTGAGATAGACCACCGGAATATCGAAACGGGCACAGATCTCTTCGGCGGCTTCCACGCCATCCACATCCCCTTTTAACCTGATATCCATCAGCACCAAATCCGGGCGCGTTTCTGCTGCTTTGGCAATGGCTTCCTCTCCATGAAAGGTCACAGCAGCAACAGCATATCCCAACCTTTGCAACCTATCTCGTAGTTCCATCACTACGATGTTGTCATCCTCGACAATCAAGATCTGCGCCCTGGCCATGGTTACTCCATTTCCTTATACCTTGGTTCGGCATGCCTAACCCCCGAAATTCCTGTTTTTTGTGCAAGGATTTTGGGAGTAGCGGCTGTCGTCTTTTTGGTTCCGACTTGTAAGCGCAGCGGCCTTGTCCGGGTTAGGGGTTCGTAAAAGAAAACTTCCCCCCT
>MNXL01000199.1 GCA_001871755.1 Anaerolineae bacterium CG2_30_64_16 | reverse complement strand
GATGCAGAGGCCGACCTGCTCGGGGGTCAGATCCAGGTCGACTCCCAGCGCGCTCAACACATCCGCGCTGCCGCAACGCGAAGATGCAGCCCGGTTGCCGTGTTTGGCAACCTTGCGTCCGGCCCCGGCGATCACGAACGCGGCCGCGGTGGAGATGTTGAAGGTGTGGGCGCCGTCGCCGCCGGTGCCCGCGGTATCCAGCAGGGGGCCGTTGGGCGGGATCGTGACCCGGCTGGCCTGAGCGCGCATGGCGCGGGCGCTCCCGGCGATCTCCTCGACCGTCTCGCCCTTCATGCGGAGGCCGATGAGGTAGCCGCCGATCTGTGCAGGGGTGGCGCCGCCGGTCATGATCACGTTCATGGCGTGCTCCGCCTCGCTGGCGGTCAGGTTCTGGCGCTCTAAAAGCTTGCCGATGTAGGGCTTAAGCATTGTGTTTCTCCTTGGAAATTTGTGCGACAGGGCTGACAGAAGCCTGGGCCAGGAAATTGCGCAGGATCTGCTTGCCCCCCACCGTCAGGATCGACTCGGGATGGAACTGCACGCCGAAGATCGGGTAGGTCCGATGCCGCAGGCCCATCACTTCGCCGTCGCTGGTAAAGGCCGTGATCTCCAGCGCGTCGGGCAGCGGCTCCGCCACGATCAGCGAGTGGTAGCGGGTGGCTTCGAACGGGCTGGGCAGCCCCACGAAGAGGTCGTCGCCATAGTGATAGACCGGGGAAGTCTTGCCGTGCACCAGGCGGGGCGCCCGCACCACCTTCCCGCCGAAGGCACTGCCGATGCACTGGTGGCCCAGGCAAACCCCCAGGATCGGTCGGTGTGGCCCCAGCTCGCGGATGACCTGGCCGGAGACCCCCGCATCGTCCGGGGCGCCGGGGCCGGGCGAGATCACGATGTGGGTGGGGTTCAGTTCATCCAGTTCAGCGGGCGTGATGGCGTCGTTGCGGAAGACCCGCACCTCGGCGCCCAGTTCGCCCAGATACTGCACCAGGTTGTAGGTGAAGGAATCATAATTATCGATTACTGCGATCATCGGGTACCTCCTTGGTCAGATGTCAGGGATCAGGAGACAGGGGTCAGGGATCAGGAGTCAGGGGTCAGGGATCAGGAGACAGGGGTCAGGGGTCAGGGATACAAGTCGCTCGATACTATCGCCTTGTCACCGTCCGATGCGCAGCATCGGCGTCACCCTCTCATCCTCTCATCCTCTCATCCTCTCACCATCTCACCCTCTCATCCTCTCACCTCTCACCCTCTCCTCTGCCCCCTTGCTCGCTTGCTCCCTCGCTCCGTCCCCCTCGGCCATTACCACGGCCGTTGCCAGCGCTTTCGCTTTGTTGACCGTCTCCTGATACTCGCGCGCGGGGTCCGAGTCGGCGACGATGCCCGCGCCGGCTTGCACGTTCACGGTTTGGCCGCGCATGACCAGGGTGCGGATGGCGATGCAGGTGTCCAGGGAGCCGTCGTAGGAGAAGTAACCCACCGCGCCCGCGTAGGGGCCGCGCGGGGCGCCTTCCAGCTCGTCGATGATCTGCATCGCCCGGATCTTCGGCGCACCGCTGACGGTGCCGGCCGGGAAAGTAGCGCGCACCAGGTCGAAGCCGTCCAGGTCGTGGCGCAGCCGCCCCTCGACGTGCGACACGATGTGCATCACGTGCGAGTAGCGCTCGACCGTCATCAGCTCCGGCGTGCGCACGGTGCCATATTCGCAGACCCGGCCCAGGTCGTTGCGCGCCAGGTCCACCAGCATGACGTGTTCGGCACGCTCTTTGGGGTCGGCGAGCAGTTCGTGCTCCAGGGCCAGGTCAGTCTCTGGGTTTGCGCTGCGCGGGCGGGTGCCGGCGATGGGCCGGAGGGCAGCCTGACGGCCATCCTCCAGCCGCACGTGCATCTCCGGCGACGCGCCGATCAGGCGGAGGGGCGGTCCGCCGGCCAGGTCGGCGAAGTCGAAGAAGAACATGTACGGCGATGGGTTGAGCCGGCGGAGCGCACGGTAGATGTCGAATGGATCGGCCGAGGTCTCGCGACTGAAGCGCTGCGAGAGGACGACCTGGAAGATATCCCCCGCGGCGATGTGCTCCTTGGCCCGCCGCACAGCTTCAGCGAACTGTGCCGGGGTCATATTGGACGCGAGTTCTGCCTGTTCTGGCTGGGATGGACGCGCGGCGGTTTTGATATCGATGGTCGGTCGCGGCGGCAACGGGTCGGCCAGCCGGCGTTCGAGGGCGTCCAGGCGGGCCTGGGCATCGGCGCGAGCGGCTCTCTCGGCTCCGGCCGAGACCTCGGCTCCAGCCGTGTCCTGGTTCAGCCGCGCGTTGGCAATCAGCAAGAGACGGCCAAAAGCATGGTCGAAGGCGATCACGGTGTCGGCGAGCAGGAAGACCGCGTCGGGTAGATCGGCGTGCGGCGTCAACGACAGGCTTGGCTCGAAGAAGCGGGTCATCTCGTAGCCCAGGTAGCCGACCAACCCGCCCGCAAAACGCGGCAGGCCGGGTGTTGGCGCCGGGGTGTAGCGTGCCAGTTCCGCGCGCAGCGCGTCCAACGGGTCGCGATCGGCGGGCAGACGTTCGACCATCAACCCGGACGCCGTGTGCCGTTCGAGCGTACGCCCGCGCAGCACGAACGCCTGGCTCGGGTTGACGCCGATGAAGGAATAGCGGGCGATCTGCTCGCCGCCGGTGATGCTTTCCAACAGGAAGCAGGGTCTCTGCCCGGCCAGTTTGAGGTAGACCGAGACGGGCGTCTCGAGATCGGCGGGCAGTTCGCGCACGACAGGGATCAGGTTAGGCCGCCCGGTCTTCGAGGCCGCGGCTTGCGCCGCGAGGCGCTCGACGATCCGCCCAGTCCTGTTCGCGCTGGCGCCGTTCCCGCCACTTTGGCGCGCCAGGCGGTGATCGGGGGCGGTCCCGTTCGCGACAAACGCTGAGTTCAGCATGGCAACCTCCACGGGTATGGCCGCCATCGGCTTCGATGGCCGGTGGCCGGCAAACAAAAACCCTCTCCGTCCACAGGGACGGGAGAGGGCTCCCGCGGTGCCACCCTGGTTAGGCCGGCGTTCTCCGGTTGGGCCCGGAAAACAAAACACCCGTCGTGATGACGACGGGTGACACGAGCCAGCCTCACTCAATTCGAGTACGGCAACGCCGACGATGGACGTCGCTTATACCCTTGACCCTGATAACGGTGGCAACTCCGGCACAGGCTACTTGTCGAGCAGATTCATGCTCTGCCCCGTTCGCCCTGCAGCTCCGAGGTCCATTCATCGCCGGCGTCTGGGCGGGGCTTTCACCTTTCCCCCGCTCTCTGGGCCATTCTCCTGGCGCTTACTCGTCCTCTTCATAGCTTTTCGTGGTCGGATATTCGATTGGGTCTCTTATACCAGAGATCGGCGCGTCTGTCAAATGCAGTCCATATACCTCAGGAATTCCGGTATCTTTAGCATCACAACGATGCACAGATCGCGGGTCTGAAAGCGGGTTGAATTTGGGATGGTAGATGCTGAACAGGAGCAGAAACTGAAAGATTTCGGCCTCGCCGATGATCCTAACATTGCATGGCTATCTACCCGGCCGGTAGACGGCCCAGGCTCTGCGGGCTGGGCGTTCTGATCAGGCGAGTCCGGTAACCGGGCGGACTCGTGGGGCCCCGATGCTCGGTCCTCCAATCTGCAAAGAAAGGAGGAACTGAGTCATGAAAGAGCGCCTGCTCATCGTAGTGGCGGTGGTGGCGTTGCTCCTGACTGTGGCGTTGCCGGCCCTGCCGTCCATCTCGTCCGATGGCGGTCTGACCGTCGGCTCCGCCGGCGTGGTGTACGCCGACGACCCGACCCCCACGCCGGCCAACGCCAACTGCCAGGGTGGCACCACGTGCGGTTAGCCTGATCACCTGGCCTGGGTCGGGGTGACTCAGAATATCTATCCGACAAGGAGCTGAATCCGGTCTCTGATCGAGCCGGGCACGGTCAGGAGACCCTTCTGGCTGAGCCCTTCGACTGGCTCAGGACGTGCCTCAGGACGAAGTCAGCCCGAGCGAGTTGTTCGGATAGGCTCTCAGTAAGACCGGTCACCCCGGCCCAACCGCGTTCGTGGCTCGCTCCGCCAGAGTTGCATGGTCTTTCAGGAGCCACCCGGGCGGACCGGCCAGGGCCTGGAGCAGCGCGTGCGCCTGCTCCAGCCGCTCCCGCGCCACGGCCACCATGCCGTGATCCAGCAGGAGCTCGGCGCAGTTGTTGAGCGAATCGGCCGCGTGGATGCGATCGCCGTTGGCCAGGTGCAGGCGGACCGCCTCTTCGTAGGCTGTCTGAGCCTGTTCTGGGCGGTTCAGCGCGGCCAGGAACACCCCCTGGTTGTTGAGCACGTTGCCCAATTCAGACCGGACCCCCAGACGCCGGAAGAGCGGTTCCACCTCCAAATGCATCGCAAGCGCCTCAGCCGTATGCCCCCGCTCGTGAGCGACAATCGCCAGGCTGACCCTGGTCCGGGCAGCGACCACATCATCCCCGACCTGCTGATGAATCGCGATGGCCTGCTGGATGCAGGCGGCCGCTTCCGCCAGCCGCCCCATTTGGCGGTAGATCTGCCCCACGTTGTTCATCGCTTTGGCCTGTCCATGCAGATCGCCCAGCGCTGCCCGGAGGACCTCGGCCTGTTGATGGTGGCTCAGCGCCTCATCCAGTCGGCGGTTTTGCCGGCAGACGAGGCCCCAATTGTTGTGCACCGTGGCCAGCTCCGCCTGATCGCCCAACCCTTCGAAGATGGCGGCCGCCTCCTGGCAACACCGTTCGGCCGCCTCGTGATCGCCCAGGGCCAGGTATTGTTGGCTGAGGTGGCCGAGCACCCGGCCTTCACCTGCCCGGTCGCCCAGCCGCCGGCAGATGGCCAGGGCTTCTTCTTGCCGCGTCCACGCGTCCTGATAGTTGCCCAGGATGCGGGCGAGCTCGCCCAACTGATCGTGCACCTGCGCCTCGGCCTCCGGCCTGTCCAGGCGGCGGCACACGGACAACGCCAGGTTGAGCAGCCCGCGCCACTCGGGCCAGCGGCCCCGCAGCTCGACGAAGGGCCACAGTGCGACCACGAGCGCCACGCCCGCCTCCCTGGCCTCCGGCTCCAGCAGCGCCTGTTCGGCGGCCTTGCCCAGGTTGGCGAACTCTCGCTCCAGGGCCGCGTTGTCGGCGCGCTGCCCCTGCACAAAGGTCAGCCAGCCGCGCGCATTGTCCGCGATCTTGCGCCGGAAGCGAGCGAGTGGGCCGGCCGCCGCGACCGGTTGCGCCATTGCTAACACGGCGCATCCCCCCCGCGCCACTTGATCACCTCGTTGAGCAGGAAGGATTCGGTCAGCCGATGGATGCTGTAGCGCCGGGTGTGCAGGTCGCCGCTGACGTTGACCAGCGAGAGCCGCGTCAACTGCTCCAACGCCTCGACCAACCTTGGCCCCTGCAAGTCGCTGACGCGCTCGATGGCGGCCAGGTCTGCGCCGCTCTCCGCTGCGAACAGGGGCATCAGGGCCAGCACATCCCGCGTATCTTCGGGCAGCCGGTTCCAGGCGTCCCAGTAGATGTAGCGGTAGAGCTCGTCCGCGTTCTTGCCCTGCGCCTCGCGCAGGTTGTCGATGATGTGCGGCAACGGCAACAGGTAGAGCTGGCCGGTCACGAGTCGCAGGGCGAGCGGGTTGCCGCCCACCGTCTCGAAGATCGGGCGCAGGTCCGCGTCCGAGGCGGCGGCGACGTGCGCCAGGTTGCGCATCCGGGCTTCGTGGCGGACGAGGCTCAGCGCATCCGATTCGCCCAATTCGGGCACCGGGAAATGGTAGATGTCCGCCTGCCAGCGGAACGTCTCGCGCGAGGTCAACAGGAACTTGGTTGGGCCGGCCAGCGCCATCAGGGTCGGCAGCAGGCTCTCCACATCCTGGACCGTTTCCAGGTTGTCGACCACGACCAGATGGGGCGTAGCGTGCAGGCGCGCTGCCAAAGCTTGCCTGGCCCGGTCGGGGAGCAGGGGCGCTGGCGTTGCACCGCCGCCCGACAACTGGGTCAGCAGCGCCTCGACCAGGGCTTCGCTGGTCAGGGCAGGGTCGGAGATCGATCTCAGGCTGCCGTCTAGTTGGAGGATCCGCTGCTGCGCGCTCACCCAGCCGAAATCGAGGAACACATCTTCGCCGCGCGCCAGTTGACTCACTAACTTGTGAGCCAACGCCGTCTTGCCGCTCCCGCCGAGCCCCTCGATCGACACCAGCCACGGCGCCGCGGGCGCGAGCAGCACGTCGCGCAACCGGCGCTCATGGGACGCGATGCCGATCAGTTGGCTGTAGGTAGCCCGCGGCAGCCGCGCCGCCAGGATGGCCTGCTGCTCGGCCCCGGCTACCTGTTCCAGCGCAAGAAGCTGCGCAGCCAGCCGGCCGATTGCCCGACGCTGCATCTTGTAGATCGTAACCTCGGCGACGTTGCGCGCATTGGCCACGGCATAAACGGCCTTGCCGTCGAGAAACCGCGCACGCAACAGCGCGGCATCGGCCTCGCGCTCGCCCGCCAGGGCATCCAACGCGGCCAACAGCGCCTGGTTGGTGGCGCGGCGGATACTCTCGCCGCCGGTCGCCAGTCCCCGTCGAACCAGTGTCAGATGCGCAAGTGGGCTGCCGAACGAAGGATCCTTGTGCCAAAGCTGGAGCGCTTCGTGTACCGCGCTCTCGAAGCCAGGAGGCAGGTCTGGTGAGGTCATGTTCTAATCCCTGTGTATAGAGATGGTATAGCTCACTGATAGGTGGTTCGTGCTATCTTGACCGTGCAACGCGTGACCTGCGGGCGTTGATATCAGAACAGAGAAACGAATCGAGAAAATGAGAGACGATCGCATCGTGTTGGTCTTGTGGAGCGATGGTTTCGATGAGATGGCCGCCGCCGCCTTCGTGACCGCGCCGCGCAAATTGGGCGTCCGGGTCAAGCTGGTCAGCCCGACCTGCAGCCAAATCATGGGCGCCAATGGCCTGG
>MNXL01000029.1 GCA_001871755.1 Anaerolineae bacterium CG2_30_64_16 | reverse complement strand
GGATCGGCGGCCGTGCAGGGGGCAAACAAAAGCACCCCCAGCAGGATTCGAACCCGCAGCCTTCTGATCCGAAGTCAGACGCTCTGTCCATTGAGCTATGGGGGCGTGTGATGGGCGCACACAGCGGGTGTACGCGACATCAGCGAGTATAGCACGAATTTACCAATTTACCAATTTACCAATCTACCAATCTACCAGGCGATAAGCCGCCATTCGCTGTCTCTCCGGTGATGTATCTATGACCTGGGAAAGCTTGTTGCATCAGTTGCCAAAAGGGTACCTGCCCCAAGATATCGATCTGGTTCGGCGCGCCTACGAGCTGGCCACAACGGCGCACGCCGTCCAAAAGCGCGATTCCGGCGAACCGTACATCATCCACCCGGTTGCAGTGGCGTCGATCCTGGCTGACTTGCGTCTGGATGCCAAGACCATGGCCGCGGCGTTGCTCCACGACGTCGCCGAAGACACCACGGTCGAAATCCCCGACCTGGCTGAGGAGTTCGGCCCTGAGGTCGCCAGTATGGTCGATGGCGTCACCAAACTGGTCGCGATCTCGGAGATGGCCCGCCTGCCGACCGACAGTCGCGACCCGAAGGTGGAGAGCCTGCGCAAGATGTTGCTGGCGATGGTCGGTGACATCCGCGTCGTGCTGATCAAGCTGGCCGACCGCTTGCACAACATGCGGACCATGGGCCACATCGCGCCGGAAAAACAGCGGCGCATCTCCCGCGAGACGTTGGACATCTACGCGCCCCTGGCGAGTCTGCTGGGCATCTGGCAGATCAAGTGGGAGCTGGAGGATCTGGCCTTTCGCTACCTGGAGCCGGAAATCTACACTGAAATGAAGCTGGCGCTGGCCCAGCGCCGCGCGGCGCGCGAGAACTACGTCCAGCGCGTGATCGAGACGTTGCGGGCTGAGCTGGAGAAGAACGGTATCCGGGGCAGCACCATCACGGGGCGGCCCAAGCACATTTACAGCATCTGGCGCAAGATGATGCACAAGGGAGTGCCGTTCGACCAGGTCTACGACCGGCAAGGGCTGCGGGTCATCGTGCCCGAGATTTCCGAGTGCTACGCCGCGCTGGGGGTGGTGCACACCCTGTGGCGGCCCATTCCCGGCGAGTTCGATGACTACATCGCCAACCCGAAGGAGAACCAGTATCAGTCGCTGCACACCGCGGTCATCTGCCCCGAAGGTCAGCCGTTGGAAGTCCAGATCCGAACGCCCGAGATGGACCGGGTCGCGGAGGTCGGGATCGCGGCCCATTGGCGCTACAAGAGCCAGACCCGGCACGACGAAGTGTACGAACGTAAGATCGCCTGGCTGCGCTCGGTCATCGACTGGCAGTCGCAGGAGCGGACCGACGGCGACGACTTCCTGACCACGGTGAAGGAGGATCTGTTCCAGGACCGGGTGTACGTCTTTACCCCGAAAGGCGAGGTGATCGATCTGCCGGCCGGTTCCACGCCGCTGGATTTCGCCTATCGCATCCACACGGAGGTCGGCCATCGCTGTCGGGGCGCTCGGGTCAACGGTAAACTGGTCAACCTGGAGTACCAGTTACGGAGTGGGGATCAGGTGGAGATCCTCACCGCCAAGCGCGGCGGCCCGAGTCGCGACTGGATAAACCCTCACCTGGGCTACACTCACACCTCGCGTGCGCGCAACAAGATCCGCCAGTGGTTCCGCCAGCAGACGCGGGACGAGAATATCGCGGCCGGCCGGGAGATCCTGGAGCGGGAGCTCGATCGACTGGGCGTAGACAACATCACCTACGGAGAGGTGGCCGGCCTGTTCGGGGTCACCAACCTGGACGACTTTCTGGCAAGCATCGGTTGTAGCGACATCACCACGGTGGAGATCGCCGAGCGGGTGCTGCAACTGGGCAAGGTCGAGGAAGCGCCCAGGCCGCTGATGGAGGAGTTGGGGCTGCTGGAAGCGCCGCAGAAGCCGGCTCCCGAGGGCCAGGGGGTCCAGGTGCAGGGGGTCGGCAATATGCTCACGGTCCTCTCGCGCTGCTGCAACCCGATGCCCCCGGACGAGATCATTGGCTTCGTCACCCGCGGGCGCGGGGTATCGGTTCACCGCCGCGATTGCCCGAATGTGTTGAACTTGAGCGCGGAGCGGTTGATCCGGGTGAATTGGGGAACTGCTCCGCCGAGTGCGATGGGCGCCTCGCGGGTTAAGATCCGCGTTAATGCATACGACCGGTCTGGCCTGTTGCGCGACATCACAGAGATATTGAACGACGAGAAGATCAACCTGCTGGACGCATCGGCCGTGACGGCCCGTCAGGATAACCTGGCGCTGATCACAGCCACGCTGGAGGTGCGGGATGCCGAGCAGGTCAGCCGAGTGCTCTCACGCATCGACCGGCTGCCCAATGTTATAGAGGTGCGGCGGCAGAAGGGGTGAGCGGGGGGAATGGGGATGGTAGATTGGTAAATTGGGAATTGGGGAATTGGGAAATTGGTAAATTGGTAAATTGGGAATTGGAAACGTAGCCCAATCTACCCACCTACCAATCTACCCACCTACCAATCTACCAATCTACCAATCTACCAATCTACCAATCTACCAATCTACCAATCAATCTACCAACCTACCAAGCTACTTGCCACCCCATCACCCCACTGGTACACTCGGGGTCGGTGGCACATTGTCCAGCGACCAATTCCGTTCGATTTGCCCCTGGGCCCGCAGCTCGGTCAGCCACGTGTTGAACGCCTCGGACTGCCGTTGTTGTAGTGTGAACTGATCGATGGGATGGGCCGGATCCCGTTCCTCCACCTTGATCAGGTGGTAGCCGAAAGCTGTCTTGACCGGGTCGCTGGTCTGTCCGGGCTGCAAGCTGAAGGCCGCATCCTCGAACTCGGTCACCATCTGGCCCCGGCCAAACCACCCCAACTCCCCGCCACTGGCGGCGCTGCCGGTGTCGTCCGAGTGCTCCATCGCCAGCGTGGCGAAGTCCTCTCCCGCGGCCAGCTTCTGTTTGACTTCGATGATCCGGGCCAAAGCCTGCGCGTCGTCGCGCGGGGTCGGGGTCGGCTGCGCGCTCGGATCGGGTGTCGGTGTCGGCTCACCCTCGGGCAGGGGTGTCGGGGTCGGCGCGGGCGTGATGATCCGCACCAGGATGTGGCTGGCCCGCACCTGTTCCTCGGTGGTCGGCACATCGGCGGTCACCGCGTCGTACAGCTTCTGGCGGATCAAGTCCGACTCCACCAGTTTGCGGAAATCCGCCTCGTCCATGCCGGTCGCTTGCTTCAGCAGGGTCAGGTAATTCTGGAGGGCGCTCTGATAGGCCTCCAGACTGACCGGGGTCGCGGTGGGCAGCGGGGTCGGGACCGGGGTCGGCGTGAATTCACCGCCTGGGGTCGCCGTCGGCTCTGGAATCGCGGTCGGCGCGGGCGTTGGCGGCGTGCGCTGATAGCCGAAGACCTTCTCGACGGCCTCGGCGACCTCGTCAGCGCTCACGCTGATTCCGCGCTGTTGCGCCTGTTCCCGGAGCAACTGCTCGTCCACCATCTGGTCAAGGGTCTGGAGACTGGCGCCTTGGGGGTCCGTGACCTGGTCTCCGGTCTGATACCAATCGAACAGGACGCGCTTTTGGTACTCTTTGCTGGAAATCTTGACGCCGTTCACGGTCGCGATCGGCTGGTTGGGCTTCACCAACAACTCCTGGATGATGCCCGCGCCGAGCAGGATCACGAGGAAGGCGCCCACGCCGCCCAGCCCGATCACCAGGCGACGGTTCTGCTCGGCATCACGGCGCCTGCGGAACGTTTCCTTGCGGGTTTCATCGCGTGCTTTATCTTCCCTTCGCTTGGCCATGGCAGTTCCTCAGGCTCATCCGTACTTGCGGATGTGTTCGGCTGTGTAGGGCAGAAGGGCCAGATGGCGCGCTCGTTTGATCGCGAGCGTCAAACGCCGTTGATGGCGGGCACACGTGCCAGTCCTGCGGCGCGATTGGATTTGCCCCTGGTCAGAGACAAAACGGCGCAGCATATTGACGTCCTTGTAGTCGATGTGCTCGATCTTGTCGACACAGAACGCACAGATGCGGCGGCGCTGGAAACGGCCCCGTCCCCGGGGGCGATTCGTTCGGCGGTCGTTGCCCCCGCGACCGCCCGATTCTCGATCGTCCATCATAGTAAGTGACTCCATATTTCGTTTGAATACTCAGTAGATCACGATTTGCTCCCGCCCGATCACGGATCGGGCGGAGCTTGAAACTGTGATCTACCTGATACTAGTGGGCCGTTTGACATGCTTATGCCCTTTGGATCCCCGTAAGAAAAGGGCATGAGCGTGGCAAATACCCCACTAGAAACCAAGCTCCTCGTCGAAGTTCATATCCTCGGGTTCGGCCCCGGCCCGGCTGTCGAGGATTACCATCTCATTGGCCACCAGTTCGGTGCGGGAATGGCGCTGACCTTCCGGGTCGTCCCAACTGCGGGTCTGCAAACGGCCTTCGACGTACACCTTGGAGCCCTTGCGCAGGTATTGGTTACATACCTCGGCCAGGTTGCCCCAGGCGACCACGTTGAACCATTCCGTCGCCTCGCGGCGCTCACCGCTGCTGGTAGTCCAGCCCCGGCTGACTGCCACGCTGTACGACGTGACAGGCTTGCCGCTCGGCGTGTAGCGCATTTCCGGGTCGCGGCCCAGATTGCCGATGATCATGACCTTGTTCAAGCCCCTTGCCATAGCCCGCTCCTTCGAATGCCTTGCGCCAGCGCCGTTAGCCGGCGTCGGCTCCGCTTGAACAACTCTCAGTCCTCGTCGAGACGCACGACCAGATGCCGGATGATTTGTTCGTCCAGCCGCAGGCTGCGTTCGAGCTCACGTGCAGCGCTGGGGGACAGTTGGAAGTCGACCTTCACGTAGATGCCTTCGCTGTGCTTGCGGATGGCATACGTCATCTGTCGGCGGCCCCACACGTCTGTGCCGGTCACGATACCGTTGCCGGCCGTGATCCAGTCAGTGACACGCTGGTTGAGCGATGCCACACTCTCGTCGTCAAGCTGAGGAACAGCAATGACGATCATCTCGTAGTTGCGCAATGTGTCTGACATACCGCGCCGATACCTCCTTTCCCTGGGAATGTCCCACCCATTGGCGGGCTTGCCGCCGGTCGATAGCGCTGGCGCACCATGCCGGGGGCAGAAAGAACGAGGGCGTGAGCCCTCGCGCGGATAGTAGGACTATATCATAAGCGGCGGATTATGGCAAGAACGCGCGGCGCCGATTCACACGTTGAACCGGAAGTGGATTACATCCCCATCTTGCACCAGATAATCGCGGCCTTCCAGGCGCACCTGGCCGGCCGCCCGGGCGCCGCTCAGCCCGCCGCAGGCGATGATTGCGGGCTGGGGCGCCACCTCAGCCCGGATGAAGCCGCGCTGGATGTCACCATGGATCAGACCGGCCGCCTCGTAGGCGTTCTGACCGGCGCGCAGGGTCCAGGCGCGGGCCTCCTTGCCCCCGGTGATGGTAAAAAAGGTGATCAGTCCCAGCAGTTGGTAGCTGGCGTGGATCAGGCGGTACAATCCCGACTCGGCCAGGCCCAGGTCCGCGCGGTACGCGGCCGCCTCGTCGGCGGGCCAGGTGACTAGCTCGGCCTCGCACGCCGCGCACACGGTCAGGCAAGGGGCGCTCTCTTGCGCAACGCGGGCGAGCAGTGTCGCGGCCAGGGGTGGGCCGCCGGGCAGGTCGTCTTCAGAGACGTTGAGCACGTAGAGCCGCGGCCTGGCGCTCAGCAGGCTGAAATCGGTCATCCAGTCCGGCTGGTGCGCGGGCTCGTCAAAGCTCACGGCCGCTTGTCCGGTATTCAGGTGGCCGCGCAGGCGGTCGAGCCAGGCCAGTTGATCCACGAAATCGCGCGGCCTGGCCTTGGCCTGCCCCCGCACCTTCTCGATCCGGCGGTCCACCGTGCCGATGTCGGCCAGGATCAGCTCTACGTCCAGCGTCTCCAGGTCGGCGAGGGGATCCACCGCGTCGCCGGCCGTGGGGATGTCGGGGTTTTGGAACGCGCGCAGCACCAGCGCGATCGCGTCCACGTTGCGGATGTGGCCTAAGAACTGATTGCCGAGCCCCGCGCCCTGGCTGGCGCCCTTGACCAACCCGGCGATATCCACGAACTCCACGGTCGCCGGCACGACCCGCGCCGGCCTCACCAGCGCGGCCAGCTCGGTCAGGCGCGCGTCCGGCACCATTGCGATGCCCACATTGGGGTCGATGGTGGTGAACGGGTAAGCCGCGACCGCCGCGCCGGCCTGGGTCAGCGCGTTGAAGAGGGTGGACTTCCCGGCGTTGGGCAGGCCGACGATGCCGATCTGTAGACTCATGTTGGCCTCCTGGGGGCTGGATGCTGGAAGCTGGATGCTGGAAACTGGATGCTGGATGCTGGAAACCCGAGACCGTTGAGCGGGCTCGGCTGCCTGCCCCTGGCGGCTCTGCCGCCAGCCGTTCAAAGGGCAGACCTGGATTTGGCGTTTTGCGCGAATGCCGCTATAATGTCTCCACAAGTTCGGGGAGTAGCGCAGCTCGGTTAGCGCGCACGGTTCGGGTCCGTGAGGTCGGAGGTTCAAATCCTCTCTCCCCGACTCAGCATTATCATCAGGCGTACCTGGAACCCCACGGATGGCTATCCGTGGGGTTCCGTGCATTCTGAGGTACTTGCATTTTATCCCAAGGCGGCTCCCGATGGCCGGATCCCCCAGTACCTCAGTTACCACGGAGCGTTGTTAGCACGGTCAGCACGGATGAAACATTGCACTTCCTTTGCAGCAGCTCACAGGAGGCCCAAATGCAACTGGATTATGCCATAGCGCGGCCTCCGGCCGCAACCGAACCTATCACCACAAAGGCACAAAAACACGAAGGTCTCAAAGGCTTTGTGTCTTGGTGTCTTCGTGGTAAGGAAGATTCTCGCGATCAACGCAAATGTCGCGGGGTAATACTATAGAAGGGTACTGGCTGGCAAAACGCCGCGATT
>MNXL01000381.1 GCA_001871755.1 Anaerolineae bacterium CG2_30_64_16 | reverse complement strand
GCTGATGGCGGCCAACCCATCAGGGACCAGCGTCCTGGGTTCGATCGCGAGCGCTGCGCAAAGGCGGTCGAACATCCCTGGGTTGGGGACACAATCTCCATTTTGCCAGGTGCAGATCAACGATGGGTTGACTCCCAGACGGCGGGCTAACTGGCGCATCGGCGCCGGGTAGGTCTGCAGAATAGGTCGCAAACGTACAGCGAACTCCTTGCGGCATTGTTGGATGAAGTTCAAATCACCGACTGCGTAGAGGGTCGGGGTTCGCGTACCTCGTGAGGTTTCCAGACGGGTGATCACACCGGGAAAGCTGGCGGCGGCCTGGGCAAATTCATCCCGTAACCGTGGATTGGAGTTGGTGAACTGAGGCGAGACGCCAGTCAAGCAACCATCGGCCAGCAAGTAGGCCAACAGTCTGACACGTGCTTCAGGCATCTGCCGGGAACCGAAATAAGGTAGCACCCGCGGCACGGCAATCCGCTGGCCAGGCGTCAGGTTTGCCAGGGGGCGCCAACCCATGATCGTGAGAAACGGGTGTGAGAGCGTGGTCGTGATCTCGCGGCCCAGTCTTGTGCGTACGCGGTAAACCGGTTTGATGCCGTCATCCACAAAGTCCGCTGGATGAGCAGGACGCAGCCGGTAGTGCGCATCCAGTGTGAGCAAACGTCCCTGACGGTTTCGCACGATCTCATCGACCGTTACCAGGCGACCGGTATCAGGATCCAGGAGCCGGCTGCCGCTGACAATGCACTTGCCCACAGACGGCCGAGCCGCCAGTATGATCAGATCCGACTTCTGGAAGCCGCCCAGCAGCTTGTCCAGTTTGGAGAAGCCGGAGGGCACGCCCAGGAGGTCGCCCTTGTGGCGGTGCAAATAGTCGATCCGATCGACGACGCTGTGCATGATCTGGCCGATGGGGGTCAGCTCTCGGCGGATTCGGCGCTCCGATACGTTGAAGATGAGTTGCTCGGCCCGGTCGACGGTCTCGTCGACGTTGTCCGTCTCTTCGTACGCGAGCGCGGCGATCTGCCCCGCGACGCCGATCAGCCGGCGCAGGGTGGCGGCGCGTTCGACGATGTGGGCATAGTGCTCGACGTAAACGGCCGTCGGGACGCTGTTGATCAGGCCGGTGATGTAGGCCGCGCCCCCGACCTCCTGCAACTGGTCGCGGCGTTCCAGCTCGTCGACCAGGGTCACGAAATCGGCGGGCTCGCGGCGCTCTTGCAGGTCGAGCACAGCCTGGTAGATCCAGCCGTTTTTCTCGCGGTAGAAGTCATCGGCCTTCAAGAAAGACGCCACTTTGATGATGGCATCAGGGTCGATGACGAGCGCGCCGAGGACGGCCTCTTCGGCTTCGGGATTGGCTGGGATGATCTTGTCAGGTCTGTCCATGGTTGTGTGGTGATAGTTTGGGTGCAGCGAAAGCAGCGCCGACACGGGCGGCATCTGATGGACACCGCCCGCCGGGCAAGTCCTGTGCTCCGTTGCGTTGGCCCGCCCTCGCGTCCGCGGGGGCCCGCCCTCGCGTCCGCGGGGGCCCGCCAGAATGCCTGGGGGGCGTGCTGCCGGGCAGGGTCGCAGGCGTCGGGCCGGAGGGTAGACTGCCGGCTATTCGAGCCCGGTCAGGTCCAATCCCTCCAGGAACTCACGAAAGACCTCCGGCGTTTCGACCTCTGGCGTGCCATCGGGGGTTTGCGCGGTCCCGCCCCCCTCCAAGTCCGGCTCGGGTGTGATACCGGCCTGAGCCATGACCTCTTCGGAGACGTAGATCGAGACGCGGCTGCGCACGGCCAGCGCGATGGCGTCGGAGGGACGCGCATCAACTTCCATCTGCTGGCCGTCGATGTATAGGGTGATCCGGGCGTAGAAGGTGTCGTTGCGCAGATCGGTGATGGCGACCTCCTCTACCTCGGCGCCCAGCTTCTCGATCAGCGCTTTGATCAGGTCGTGAGTGAGCGGCCGGGCCACCTCCACGCCTTGGAGCTCGATGGTGATCGCGTCGGCCTCGAACGGCCCGATCCAGATCGGCAGAAAGCGCGGCGAATGCAGGTCCTTCAGGACCACAATCCGATGCTGCGACATCAAGCTAACGCGCACGCTATCAATAGTTACTTCCACCATAATGGCTTCGCCTCCTATGGTCTCGGTTGCCGAGAGATCGAGCGCGCGCATAGGGCGTGGAGCCGGATGACGTGCTCTGCTGCTCGATGCCGTTCGCTGCGCCGGTGGCCCGGGGCTATCCCCGGTAGTCTCGACTGTGCGACGGCCCGATTATACCACAATCCCATCGGCAGACAAACCATTGTCAAGGTGATTGGGTGGCGCCGCGGGCAGCGGCATAGGGCCTAACCCACGAGATCCTTGCTGTTTGTGCAAGAATTTTGTGGGCCAGGTTGTCACCTTCTTGGTTCCGCTTGTAAGCGCAGCGGCCTTGTCCGGGTTAGGAGGGCGCGTCGCTCAGGGGATGGTTGCGGCGAGATGGAGGGCCAACCAACCGGCGCTTGGGTCGAGGCCGTATCCTTCGACCATCAGCGCGCGGACCAGATCGTGGCGAGTCGCCGCGTCGATGACCCCTGACCAGGCCGCGCCGGGCAGTAGCATGATCTCCCATTCGGGCATCTCGGGCTGTGCCCTCGGCGGTCGGGGCACAGTGGCGCCGGTCCGCAACGCGCCATGGCGGAGGTAGAACGTGGCCCGCCGCCGGCGCAGGGTGCGATCGGCGTCCGGCGGCGGGCCATCGACGAGCTCTACTTCCAGCAGCGTGCCGCGGCAGCCCACATGGCCGGCCGTGAGAGCCACCGTCTCGCCAAGCCTGGCCATCGTTTGGAGCAGGCCGCTTCCCAGCCCTGCATTGCGGTGCGTGCGCGCCACAGCCATGTATTGTAGATAGTTACCCGTTTTATAGACAACTATTACACGGGTGTTTGAACCGGGCTGATTGACCTTTTGTAGCTCTCGCCACCTGGTTGACCAGGCGAGGTGTCTAGCCCGGCGGATGCACTACGGGCATCCGGGAGACGGCGCATGAACCGGAGCGCCAAAGCCGTCTCCACTTCGCGGAAGGGAAGCGAGTTCAGTTCCTCGTCGCTGAAACGTTCAGCGATATTGGCAGCCGCGTTCTCGTCCGCGTTGGCAGTGTATCCGCACCACAGGCACACGAACTTGTCCTGGGAGCGGCGGTTCATCGAGAAAGTAAAGCCGCACCGCGAGCATTGTTGGCTGGAATAGGCGGGCTGGACGGAACGGTAGCGAATGCTCCGCTCGTCCAGTTTGAACTTGAGTTTGTCGCGCACGTAGCCCAACTGCGCCGCCCGCAAGACTCGGCTCATCTGGCGGGACTTGAAGCGCATGTCTTTGACCGTCAGGCGTTCCAGGGCGACGGCGGCCCCAGCCGGCAGATCGTCTACCATCTGGTTGAGCGCCCGCCCGATTTCGTTGCGGGCAAAAGCCTCGGCCCGATGGTCGCAGAGGTCTACCGGGGGCAGTTCCTTCCGCTTCAGGCAGGCATTGAGCTTCTGCTTGCGACGGCGTTTCGCAGTTGAGCGCGCCACCCGCTGACGCAGTTGGGGACTGATCTGGCCATAGCGACCGCCGGTGGAGGTAGACACAATGTTGGCCATGCCGATGTCCGCACCGACCACTGTGGCCGCCTTGGGTTTGGGGCCGCGCCGTTCTACAACCAAGGTCGCGTACCACTGCCCGGCGCGTTTGTTCAGGGTAACACCCGTGCATAATTTAGGAAACTCATTCAAAGTGTCTTTAGCGCGCCCATACAGCAAAATAGGTACACGAACGGGCTTTCCGGCTTCCAAAGTCGAGATTCTAAGCCAAAAATCGAAGGCGGGCGACTTGGAGGGTTCAATCACCACAACATTGGCATTGGCCTGGATGCACAAGTTACGCAAGACCGGCGGGATTTCGCGTTCATTCGAGTACCATGACTGTACGATGCCGCAGGCTTGCTGCCAAGCGCAGCGTTGCCAGCGGTCAGATAACCATGTGGACACCTCCGCTTCGGGAAGGGTGGCATATTTGTCGGGCTGGCGTACCGCGTGCGCGATGAGCCAGTTCACATACACTTGCACTACCCGTTGGTGCTCGACCGCTAACTCATCCAGTTTTTTGAGTTTGTTTGGGTTGGCTTGGTCGAGCTTCAGATGTGTGATCGCTTTCTTGACCATTCTGCAACTCCGCGATAATCCGCTCGGTCTTGCGCTTGGAGCGGCGTTGCCCATACAAGCGAGCGCAAAACGAGGTCACGATGCTAACAAAATCCTGAATCAAATCCTCTTTGCCGTTTTCGGCTGAGTTGATGACCTCAATGCGCCGCCCTTGCATGGCCAACAACTTTTCGATGTAGTTGAAGCCAAAACGGGTCAACCGGTCTTTATGCTCAACAACGATGAGACTGATCGTAGAGTCCGTAATCAGCTTCAGCAACTTGGGGCGGCTGTCATTGACGCCCGAACCAATCTCTTTCACTACCGCAGATACCGGATAGCCTTTCGCCGCACAGTAGTCCAGCAATCGTTTGGCTTGCCCTTCCAGGTTGTCCTTGTTCTCAGCCGCCGAGACACGGGTATAGATGGCTACTTTTTGAACGGGCGTGGGCACAACCACATTGGGCAACGGGTCAGTGACAATGATCGTGCCTGTTTCAGCTTGATAGCCCTTCAACTGGCCGTTCTTGTACCAACGCCAGGCGGTACGATATGATACTCCAACTTTACGAGCATATTCGCTCAGTTTCATAGCCAAATTATAGCATAAATACTCATATTTGTTAAGGGGGGTCCATAAAATGAAGAAACAAATTCAATACCAGAGGTGTGCGCCTGGCAGGTATTTGGCGATGGCCAGGGCGGCCGGGGTGTCACCATCCAACAGGGCCAGGCCGCGACAAAACGCGCCGGGCTGACTGCATTGGCGGCCCAGCTCTGCGACCGTTGCGACCGGCATCTCCCACGGCGCCTCGAAGGCATCCCGGTAGATGTCGATGATGCCTTCCATCTGCGCCGCGGTCGCGGCGGCAAAACCGATCAATTGGAGTGAACGCTGCTGCACTTCCCCTCCTGGGAGCCGTCTCACCGGGCGCTGGCTCCCAGAAGGTGGTGGTGAGGCGGGTTACCCTTCTTCGGCGATTTCGGGCTCTTCTGGTTTGCGCTCCAGCATCTGCATGTGGCTGGTGACGACCTTGGTGAACGTCTGGGGTTCTCCCTTCTCGTTTTCCCAACGATCGGTGCGCAGTTGACCCTCCAGGTAGATCAACCGCCCCTTGCGCAGGTACTTCTGGCAGATCTCTCCGAGTTTTCCCCAGGCCTCGATGTTGAACCACTCGGCCTCGGTCTGGCGCTCGCCTTCGGCGTTGGTCCAGACGCGGTCAACGGCCAGGGAGAAGCGGGTGGAGGGCGTGCCTTTCGCCGTGTAGCGGACTTCCGGATCACGTCCCAGGCGGCCGATCAGTTGGACACGGTTGAGTGAAGCCATGGCTACCTCCTACGGGTAGGGAAAGTACGGACCGTGGGGGAGAGGCCGGTCCAGGCGGCTGGGTCAGGTGTGTTGGCGGCGGCAGAGACCCAGGAACATAAGGAACATCTGTCGGCTATTATGACAGAAAGATGCAGGATAGTCAAGAGGCGCAAGGGGCGCTGTTCCATACACGGCGATCTTTTAAGGTCCCCGGCGCCAAGTAGTCATCAAGAGATAGGTCTTGGGCGCAAGCCGACTCGGTCGGGAGACGGGGCCGAGCAAAATGGTCCCCGGCGCCTGGAAGGCGCCGGGGACCTGATTCTTCAAACGCCGAATCGGCTCTTACCGGGAGATGCCCGGCAGGTAGCGGGCGTAGCCGATGAAGATCGTCACAGACGTGCTGGTGAACTTGCCGCTGCTATCGGTGGCCGTCAACGAGATGACATGCTTGCCGGGTGTCAGGCTGTTGGTGGGCAGCGAAGGGCCAGCGCCCAGCGCGCCCTGGCGATCGCTCGACCAGTTCAGCGCGGCGTCCGGCAGCCCGCCGTCCTCCATGTCGGTAGCGCTGCCCTGCATGACGACCAGCGCGCCGGGGATGAAGGTCTGGCCGGCAACCGGATCGGTGATCACCACGAAGGGCGCCTGCTCGGGCACGATGATCGCGGGGGTCCCGGCGTAGCCGATGTTGATACCATCGGTCGCGACGACCCGGAATCGCGTGTTGCTGCCCCCCGCCAGCGAATCCACGAGCACGGCGTAGCTTTGCCCCGTCAACTCACTGGCCAACAGGTCCCAGCTCGCGCCGCCGTTGTGGCTATAGAGGACCGAGTAGGTGAGCGTGTCGCCATCGAGGTCGTGGCCGGTCCACCGCAGAGTCTGGGTGGAACCCGCCGGCCACGTCGTGGCGCCCGTGGGACTGTCGATCACGACCGTCGGCGCGTTGGCGCTCAGGGTGCGGACGTCCAGATCCTCGCCGTTGTGCACCAGGGCGACCGAGGTCGTGCCGGGCTCCCACAGCATGATGAAGGACATGTCGGCCTGGGGCGCGGGCTCCGGTGGGAACGGGGGCGCGTCGTGCGGGCCCGTGGTGGGACCGCCGTGCCCGTCATACTCGCTCTCGAAGTTGACCACGAAGGTGGTCCGGCGCAGCACCTTGGCGCCGTTGCGCAGCTCGATGGCGTAGTCACCTTGCGGCGCCGGATAGACCACGCCGCCGCTGATGCGATACAGCTCGCCCAGCACGCCGCCATGCTGTTGGGAGACTTGCGGGTTATACACCGTCGCGTGCACCACCAGCGATTCGGCGCTGTCGGTGGCTTGCAGGATGCCGACGTTCGGCTGGTCCGCGGTGGCTGCGTTCGCGTTGAGCGCGGTGGTGGCCAGATCGTTGAACATCTTGTTCCAGGTGAAGGGGGAGATCCAACCCTGCCTGGAGCCGCCGGCCGGGCAGTAGCTCATCAGATCGTGCGTCAACGCGG
>MNXL01000036.1 GCA_001871755.1 Anaerolineae bacterium CG2_30_64_16 | reverse complement strand
GAATTGAGAAGATACGCATAGCGCATACTACGTGCCCTCTGTTGACCAGGGTCGAGTATAGCCTAACCACGCGGGGCTGTCAACGCGGTTTCTCATCTTACATCATTCGGGGTATAATAAAGGCCTTCTCTGAAGGCTCTCTCTGGAGGTAGGACAGGGACGCGGAATGGGAGGTGTGATATGACAGAAGTATTGGAAAAGGTGCAGTGGTTGGAGCACTACATCCGAGCAAGTAACGGCCAGGCCGATTGGGTGCTGGAGAGCACGATCGAGAAACTGGTAGCCAGGGAACGGGGAAAACTCCGTCAACAACTGGCACGTCTCCACTCCCACACGGCCGCCTTTGAAGCACGCTACGGCTGGACTTCGGATGAGTTCTACCCTCGTTTTGAACGTGGCGAGCTAGGCGATGACATGGATCTGATCGAGTGGTCTGCCACGATCGAGATGATCCAAAACCTACTGCGTGCCATTGCCACCTTGGGCGAAGGATCAACACAGTCAGCGAACATCGCTGCCTATCTCAGTGGCCTGGAACGTGCCCTTGTCGAAAGTCGCGCCGTGCCGGCCTATGTCATCCTGGGAAACGGCGTGCTCTTGCGTCGTTGGGATGCTGTCAACCACCATCGTGAGTTGCTCACGGCCCCCCATCACGTTCATCTGCCTGACGGCCATGTGGAAGGCGTTGCCTGGCCTCCTGACATTACGGCCGTGCTGGCTCAGATCGAAGCACAGCTCGCAGAGAGCTGAATTTCCATTTGGGAGGAATCACACCATGAATCGTCGAGTTTCACCGGCCATGATCGCCCTGGTCGCGCTGCTGATCGCGCTGACCACCGTTTTTACGCTGGTCGTGCGCGTCCCGGTGCCGGCCACGCAAGGTTACGTCAACCTTTCCGACGTGGCCATCGCCTTCATCGGCCTGGCCTTCGGGCCATGGGTGGGGTTGGCAGCCGGCGGCGTCGGCGCGGCCCTGGCCGACCTGCTGGGTGGCTACACCCAATTCGCGCTTCTGAGCCTGGTGGCGCACGGGCTGGAGGGGCTGGTGATCGGGCTGCTCGGCCGCGGCCGGCGCAGCGCGGCGGGCATGGCGCTGGCCTGGCTGCCCGGCGCGTTGATCATGATCGCCAGCTACCTGGTGGGAGAAGGCCTCTTCCTCACCGGCTGGCCGGCCGCGCTCGCAGAGGTCCCGCTGAACGCCTTCCAGGCGCTGGTGGGCGCGGTGGTGGGGATCCCGCTGATGCTGGCCGTGCGCCGGGCCTACCCACCCATCGACCAACTCGGCCGCGCGCGAACCTGGACCGAATGAGGTGAGAGGCGGCTGCCATAGAGAAGCAGCGACGTGACAGCAGACATCATCGTTCACAACCTGCATTATAGCTACCCACCGCTGACGCCAGACGGCGACCCCGTGCCCGTCCTGAATGGGGTGAACCTGGAGGTTCAGCAGGGCGAATTCGTCGCCTTGCTGGGGCGCGTCGGCGCGGGCAAGACCACCCTGTGCATGACGCTGAACGGGCTGGTGCCGCATGCGACCGGCGGCATCTTCCGCGGCGAGGTCACGGTGTTGGGCCTCAACACCAAGGAGCACCCCGTAGCCGACATGGCCCGCTCGGTGGGTATGGTCTTCCAGGATCCCGAAAGCCAGCTCGTGCAGATGCGGGTCGAGGATGAGGTGGCTTTCGGGCCGGAGAACCTGGGTGTGCCCACGGCCGAGATCGAAAAACGGGTCAACTGGGCGCTGAAAGCTGTGGGGTTGGCCGATTACCGGGATCGCTCACCGCTGCTGCTTTCGGGCGGCGAAAAACAACGGGTGGCGATCGCGTCCATGCTGGCGATGTACCCGCGCGTCCTGGTGCTCGACGAGCCGACCGCCAGCCTGGACCCGGAGGGGAAGGCCGCGGTCTTCAACGTCCTCTCTGACCTGTGCAGCGAGCACCAGATCACCGTCTTCATGGCCACGCAAGAGCTGGAACGGATCGCCCGTTTCGCCGACCGGGTCATCGTGCTGCACGAGGGGCAGGTTGCCCTGAACGGCCCGCCCGCTGAAGTGTTCCAACACGTTGCGGAGTTGCAGGCGTGGGGCCTGGGCGTGCCGCAGTTGGTCGAGCTGGGGCACGTGCTGTCGCAGCACACCGGACAAAGCTACCGCTTCACCAGCATGTCCGATGCCTACAGGCAACTGCGCCGCCAGGCGCGCAAGGTGCGCATGCGGAAGTCCCAAGGCCCGTTTCCCCCGCCACCGAGCCGCGCCGCCAATCCGCTGGCCGCGCTGTCGCAAATCGTGGTGGAGAATCTCTCGTACACCTATGCGGACGGCACACCCGCGCTGCGGGACGTGGATCTGGTCCTGCCACCGGGCGAATTCGTGGCCATTCTCGGCCCTAACGGTTCCGGGAAGACCACGCTGGCCAAGCACTTCGACGGATTGCTCAAACCTACGGCGGGCCGCGTGCTGATAGAACGCCGCGATACGCGGACAACGCGCGTGGCCGAGTTAGCGCGTCTCGTGGGCTATGTCTTTCAGAATCCCGACCACCAGATCTTCGCGCCGACCGTTCGTGAGGAGATCACTTTCGGGCCGCGCATCCAGGAATTGCCGGTCACCATCGCCAGCCAACGCGTGGACGACGTCATGGCGCGCTTCAGGCTGACCCCCTACGCAGAGTTGCCGCCGGCGCTGCTCGGCTTCGGCCAGCGCCGGCAGGTCGCGCTCGCCGCGGTGATCGTCACCCAGCCCAAGGTGATCATCCTGGACGAACCCACCGGCGGGCTGGACGGCCGCAGCCGGCAGGAGTTGCTCGAAGTGGTAGCCAGCTTCAACGTCCTGGGCCGCACCGTCATCCTGATCACCCACGACATGCGGCTGGTGGCAGAGTACGCAAACCGGGCAATCGTGTTGCTGAACGGTCGTATCCTCTTCGACGGCCCTCCGCGCGCCCTGTTTCGCCAGCCGGAAATCCTGGCACAGGCCGGGCTGGCCCTGCCGCCGATCACTCGGCTGGCCGATCGGCTGGAGGCCGAAGGGATGGCGGCCGGGATGTTGAGCTCTGCCGAGTTCGCTGCCGCCTGGCAGGCGCGGCTGCCGGTCAAACACAAGCGCAAGAAAAAAGCCCGGCGCACGACAGGCAAGGAGTCCACGAGCGATGCGGGCTGATTTCAACCTCTACGTGCGCCGGGATACCTGGCTCCACCGGCTCGACCCGCGCGTCAAGCTGGCGTTTGTGGTGGAGGCGACCGCGCTCCTTTTCCTGTGGCCCAGCATCTGGATGGCTGTGGGGATGGTCGCGTTCTGCTCGATCGTGCTCTGGCTAACTCACATCCCAGCCGTGCAGATCGGCCGCGCCTGGCGCACCCTGGCCCCGTTGATGCTGATGGTCTTTGTGCTGACCGCGCTGTTTGGAGGTGGACCTGGCCAGGTGCTGTTCCCGATCGGCCCACTGAAGGTCACCATCGGCGCGACCTACCGGGGCGCGCTGTTGGCGACCCGGTTGCTGGCGCTGGCCCTGATCTTCTTCTTCTGGTTGTTCACCACAGACCAGGCCGCGATGGTGCGCGGGTTTCTGGCGCTACGCATCCCGTACGACTGGGGGCTGACGCTGGCACTGGCGCTCCGCTATCTGCCGATCTTCGCCGGCCTTTTCCAGCAGGTGCGCGAGGCGCAGCAAGCGCGTGGGCTCGACCTGGAGCAGCGCAGCTTCTGGCAGCGGTTGAACGCCTACCGGCCGGTGCTCGTCGCGATGGTGATCAGCGCGCTGCGCCATAGCGAACGCCTGGGTTGGGCGTTGGAGGCGCGGGCGTTGGGCACGCGCGGGGTGCGCCGGTCCGTGTTCCGACCGCTGCGCCTGCGCGGCATCGACGTACTCGTGCTCATCTTCTTGACCCTGACCCTCATCGGGGGGATCACTTTGCGCGTCTTGTAACAGTGTATGAAAAATCACTTAAGTTCGAGGGCGGAACAGGTAAACTGAACGCATATTGGGTCAGGGTTGGGCAGGGCTGGCAGTGCCCAACCCTGACCCGTCTTTCGCAATGGCGCAAAACTTACTACACGGGGTCAACCCGCTCAGAGCCTGCCCCGAGGCCCCTCCCGAGTGCATCCTGAGTTACATCCTGAGTTCATCGGAGGGGGACATCGAGGGGTGCAACGAAAGGGTGACAAAAGTGAGTTTTGCGGTACTGAGAAGATGCGTACTCGTTCAGGCCGTGGGATGATCCGACCTCAGCGCGCGCGGCTACACGTTTTGCCTTCCACTCAACTCTGTGCTATACTCTCCCCAGTGCGTGCCCCCATAGCTCAGTGGATAGAGCGTCGGCCTCCGGAGCCGAAAGCGCAGGTTCGAGTCCTGCTGGGGGTACTGATGGAGCAAAGCCGGGCCACGTAGCCCGGCTTTCTTGTGTCGACTGGAGTTCAAGCAGTCGTGATTTGGGCTTTTTCCCCCTGCAAGTTGTCGAGCAGCGCCCGCGCATCGCAGAGATCAGGCAGGGTGAACCCCTCGGTGAACTGCCCGTACACGGCGCGCAGCATGGCGTGCGCCTCCGCCGGTTGGTCCTGACGCGCCGACAACCGGGCCAGGGCGATCGTCGCGCGTAGTTCCCACATCAGTGCTCGCTGGCGCCGCGCCACGGCGATCGCTTCGCGCAGACAACCTTCCGCTTCGGTTTCCTGTTCCGGGCGGTCATCGGTCCCCAACAGCAGCGCCTCGCCCCGCACCAGGGCTGTTTCAAGTTGCAGGCCAGCCGATGAGTTGCAATGCTCGTTGCGTCGAGGCCCCATAATGCCGCAGCGCTTCGGCAATGTCATTCCGTCCGCGATAGCGTAGCAGGCTGATAATGCCGTTGCGCAGCGTGGCCAGCGCTTGCGGTGCACTGCCAGTATGGACCTGCCCGCGGTCTTCGCCCATGGTTTCATCGCGGATGTAGTGGACCTTGTTTTCGATTGTCCAGTGGCCACGCCAGAAGAACTCCAGGTGTTGCGGCCCGGCCCAATCACGGCCCAAACTGGTGATGCCGTAGGTGGTTTCCGTTCAGATAATCGCAACTTGAAACAGCCCTGCCTGACTGGAGAGCGGACGCCGCATCCCGACCCGCTGGCGCGCGGCGCGTTCGTCGGGTTGACCGTGCGTCATACCCGGCTGCACCTGACCCGCGCGGTGCTGGAGGGCGTGGCGTTCGGCCTGCGGGACAGCTTCGAGCTGATCAAGTCTGCGGGGCTGGCGGAGATTCGCCAGGTACGGGCCTCCGGCGGGGGCGCCAGGAGCCCGCTCTGGTTGTCGATCCTGGCCGATGTGCTGGGAGTGGAGCTCGTGACGGTCAACACGACCGAGGGCGCGGCCTACGCCGCGGCGTTGCTGGCCGCGGTGGGAGCTGGCGTGTGGGCCGACGTGGCGTCCGCTTGCCGGGAGAGCATCCACGTCACCGGCGTCATCGCGCCGCGGCCGGATGAAGTCGGTCGCTACGAACGGCATTACGCCAACTATCGCGATCTGTACCCGGCGCTGAAGGCGCTATTGCATCGGCTGAGCGAGGGCGAATAGAGCAGAAGATCGGGCCTGCCGCGTGTGGGGTACCTCTTCAGGAGAACTGCCATGTCGGAAACGCTGTCACCAACCCGCGGGATGCGGGACACCTCGTGGCTTGTCTTGCGCCGCGGGCTGGCCATCGTGCGCCGGCTGATGCGTGGCCCGGCCACCCGCGATGAACTGATGGCGGCGGTGCTGAACGATGTTGGGCCGGACGCGTATAGTGCCCGGCCAGATGCGGCCCGCCGCGCGCTGAAGAATGACCGGGCCGTGTTGCGGCGGAATCTGGGCATCGAGATCGACTTCGACCGCAGGCTGGCCGCGTATCGACTGGTGAGCCTGGGCGACACCCCCTGGTTGGACCTGGGGGACGAGGAATTGGTCGCGCTCGCCACGCTCTACAACACCTTTGCGGACTCTGGCCCCGAAGCCGAGCGGGTGTGCAAGTTCCTGGATCTGATCGCCGGTCTATTGCCGCTGGATCGTCTGGAAGCGATGCAGCGTCGCCGTACGGTGTTCTCCATCGAGTTGCGCGAGCTGGATGAAACGCCCGTCCCACCGCGGGTGATGGGGGTTGTGCAACGCGCCCTGGCTGAGCGGCATCGGTTGGGTTTCCAATATCTGGCGGCGGCGCAAGATGACCGGGCCCCGCGATATCATGAGGTGGAACCCTATGGCATCGTGTTCCGCCGCGGCCACTACTATCTGGAGGCCTACGATCTGTTCAGCCGGAGTGCGGAGTATGGCCGGGTCACGCAGGAGCAGTATCGGCAGTTTCGGATGCAGGGCATCCTGGACGACGACATGCTGCGCGTTCTGCCCGAGAAGCTGCCACCGGGCCGGCGACCGCAGAAACGCTATGCGGTGCGCTATCGGCTGGCCCCGCCGGCTGTCCGGCACGGCATCAGCCGGCATTTCGCCGACATGCAGACCGAACTGCTACCGGATGGTTCGGCGATCGTCGAGGCCACGGCGCCCGATCCGTGGGATGCCGTGCACACGCTGCTGGGTTATGGCGAGAGTTGTGTGGTTTTGGGCGGGGAGGAGGTGTTGCGGATCATGCGAGGGCGGGTGGTGGAGCTGGCAAAGCGCTACGACCTGTTGGCGTTTGATCCGGAGTGAGCGCTGGAGGGCGGGCACGGGGGCGCCGCCCGTACGTCGCGGGAATCGTAGGGGCGATCCCCCCACGGGGGCGCCGGCCGCGTGCTGGTCGGGAGCGCCCCTTGCGCAGACCGGCGTTTTGGCGTAGAATGCAGGTGTGTGAGACCCCAACTGACCCTCCCCCCCGGCGTCAACGTGATGGCTGTTGGCGTCCGTTGAGCGCGCGCTCGTTCATCTAATGCAAGGCAGCGTCAATGTCATTAAGATAAGGGAACTAGCCCAGACCTGACAGGTTGTCGGGGTCACTTTTCAGCATACATCCACATCTGATGAGACCGAATCCGGCTTG
>MNXL01000138.1:6468-6971 GCA_001871755.1 Anaerolineae bacterium CG2_30_64_16 | reverse complement strand
CAGCGCCCAAAGCAAGATGAACAGAGCCGTGCAGCGAAATGCTTTCCTTGTGATCTGTGGCCTGGGTGTGCGCATGTTTGCTGGCTCCTAACCCGGACAAGCCGGAACCAAGAAGGTGACAACCTGGCCTACAAAATTCTTGCACAAAAAGCAAGGATCTCGTGGGTTAGGCCCTATCGCCCCACCAGGGGCAGCCAACGGTGGTTGGACGATGTATTTTCTTGAGGCAGTGCCTCAAGGGATGACCCTCCAGATTGTCCCACAAGCGGCAACCACCGCTGCAAGGGGTTGCTCTCTGCGGGGGCCGATTCCGGCGCCTGGGCGGGGCTCCTTTCGGCTTTTCGCATCAGCACAGGCAGATACAGCCGCCAGAGGTCCGCCATGCCGAGCGCGGCCATCTGCAATCCACCCGGCCCGCGCCAGAGGCCGGTTCCCAGCGTCTGCCCATCTACCTGGAACTGGATCGTCTCACCGGGCCGGGCGCCGTCGGTCGCGGGGGTGCT
>MNXL01000138.1:0-6457 GCA_001871755.1 Anaerolineae bacterium CG2_30_64_16 | reverse complement strand
CGTAGCAGGCCAGCAGGCCGTATTGCCCGGCCGTGGTGATGGTCGTGGCCCCACAGAGGACGCCCGCAGGGGTGAGCGCCAGGACGGTGGTGCTGACCGGCAAGGGCACGCCGCCGGCATCGTGGGCCGGGCCGAAGAAGTTCATCCAGGTGGCGGTGGGCGTTACACCGGCGGCGCGTTCTGCGGCGCGGGGGCTGGTTGAGGATGGGGTGGTGGTGATTAGGTATTGGGTATTGGGTATCAGGGATTGGGTATTGGGGCCGGGGGAGGTAGAATACCTAATACCCAATACCTCAACCGCACCCGCGGCGGGATAGGTGAGCGTCACCGCCTCAGTCGTGCGGATCCAGTAGCCGTGCAGCGGTTGCATCTCGTGGAGCGTGTTGAAGTTGGGATCCAGGTCGGGGTAGAAGGACAGGGCGCCCTGATCGAAGCCCAGCACCGCGGCATACTTGCCGGCGATGCTCTCCAGGGCCACGGTGACGGCCAGGGCGGCGCGAGGCAGGTAGCTGACCAGGTTCCAGCCGACGGCCAGTGGCAGCGGATGGTCCGGGGGCAGGGTCTGACCGACGAAGCGCAACGTGGGTGAGAGAGCGGACCTCACCCTGATCCAATAACCGTGTTCCGCGTCCATCTCGGTCAGTGTGTTTAACTCCGGAGATAGGTCTGGGTAATAGGAACGGGCACCCAGATCGAAACTCTGGATCACGCCATAGGTGCCGCTGATGGGCCGCTGCACGACGGTAATAGCGGTATTGAAGGGATCGACAAAGCTGGAGACCAGATTCCAGGACTCGACCAGAGGGATGTCGAGGATGGAGACGGTCTGCTGCGCGTCGGATGGCTCTTCGCACAAGTTGAGCGGCGCGACGCCGGTGCCATCGTCGTTGGCGGCGATCGTGATGGTGTAGTTGCCGGAGGTGGCCGGGTTCCAGGAAATCGCCAGGTCTTCCCACTCGCCCGTCCGCAGCACCTTCGTGGTGGATTGGGCGCCGATGAAAGTGCTATCGGCGTCGAAAGCGACCGACAAGCCATCCGGCGCACTGCCACTGCCGGCATTGCTCACCCGGGCATCGATGCGCACGCTGTTATCGGGTTCGGCGGTGAGGAAGGTGGTGGCTAAGGTTGGGTTCAGACAGTCCACAGCCTGCACCGTATACGGCCCCTTCAAGGTGGCGTTGCCGGCCGCATCTTTGGCCTCCACCCGCAAGTGATACTCCCCGGCGCTCCATTGATCGAGAGCGGGCGTGTACTGCCAGTGTTCGCCCGTCCATTGCGCCGGTTCGCGAAGCGAGCTGCCGTCGGGCGCGTAGACGAGCACCTCCATGCTGCTCAGGCCACCGCCGTCGCCGGCCGGTCCTTGCAGAACGACGGGGGCGCCGGGGTCATGCACCGAGACCTCCGCCAGCGTGCCGGTGACGGCGAGGGTGGGCGCCACGTTGTCCACGGTGGTGGTAATCCAGCCGCTGAGCGCTTCGTTGCCGGCCGCATCGGTCGCCCGGGCGCGCAGCGTGTGGGTCACGCCGTCTTCGTGCGGCAGGCTCCAGGTGAAGCTCCAGTTCTGCACGCCATTTGTGTCGGGGCTGGCCACCTGACCGGATCGCCAGCTTGCGCTCTGGTCATCGAACTGCACCTCGACCTGGGTCACATCCCCCTCCCCGTCCGCGGCTGTGCCGCCAAAAGTGGCGGAGCCGCCGCTGAGAGAGGGCGGGATGTCGGGGGTCAGGGTGGGAGGCAGCGTGTCGACGGCGAAGGTCACCGCATCGTCGCCGCTGTAGCCGCAGGCATCCAACGCCCGTGCCTGCAAGGTGAGAGCGGAGGCAACGCCGGGCACGTCAACGGCGGCCGTCCAGTTCATCGCGCCGCTGGCCTGCTGCCAGTCGCCACCACCATTGATGCTATATTCGACCCCGGCCAGGCCGCTGCCGCTGCCATCGCTGGCCGCGCCGGAGAGCGTTTGCGCGCCGCTGCCGATCACCTGGCCGGGCGTGTTGGCGATCTGGATCGTGGGCGGCTGGGTATCCAGGAGATGGCGGAGGACCGCACTGGCCAACACCGTGCCGGAGAGGGGCAGCGTCCCGGTGATGCCGGTCGTGAGCAGCGTTCCCAGGTCATTGTCCAGCACGGCGGTGAGGGTGATGGTGTGCGAGCCGTCGGTTTCCACCGTGGGCAGCAGCAGAGACCAGTCGTTGCCGCCCGGCGGGCAGTTGTTACACGTAGCGCCCTCCACCGCCTGAAAGCTCAGGCCCGGGTTGGCCTCAACATCCAGCCCCAAACCGGATACTCCGACATCTTCCAGATTGTCCACGGTGAACACGTATTGCAGGGTGCTGCCGGGACACCAGGCCCCCTGCGGCGCTTGCGGGCTGTTCAGCGACATGACCACGTCGGCGCCCAGGGGTTGGCCCTGCACCTGCTGGCTGATAGTGGCCGGGTCGGTCCACACGAAGGGTTGGGAGCAGAGGTTATCGGGCGTATTGGTGGTGGGGAAGACGGCCCAGGGTTCGCCCGCATCGTCCAGAGCGAAACTGAGCATCTGCAACGTGGGCACGGAAGCCATGTCCAGGCCCAGGCGGATCTCGGTGTCGCCGCTCTCGCCCTGGGCAAACTCCCAATCCGACCCGCTGGCCTCCTGCCAGACGCCGCCGGGGCATGACCACAGGGTGCCGGTGGTGGGGCTGGTGATGTTGATCGCATAATCGGCAGCGAAGGGCAGCGTGGCGCAGGCGGGGAGAGGCGTCACCGGCTGGGAGCAGCTATGCCCTGCCGTGCTCAAGTAGACCCAGAGATCCCCGTCCAGCGTCCACCAGGCCCCCGACCAGCCCAGATAGAGATTGGAGCCGTCCCAGGTGGTGTACATCTGCTGCGGGTCCCACCAATCCACCAGGGCGGGCAACCCGCGCCGCTCGACGTCGTCCAGGAACTCGTAGAAGCCCCATTCGTGGGCGGTGCGGAGAAACTCGTCACCCGCCTTCTCCCAGTCGATCTGCCCATCCACCACAATCGTTTGCACGCGGTCGGCGAAGTTGGTCGCCGCATCCTGGAAGGTGCCCACGTGCCACGGCCCGTAATGCCGGGTGAACTGGTTGCCGACGATGTCGCGCACGCCCAGATGAACGTACCAGTCGCCGGAAATCGCCAGGGAGCGCAGGGTGGTGGTGACGACGCCCAGGTTCTCGGTGGGTGTCGTATCGGTTATCTGATCCACGGCGATCAGGGTTTCGGCGTAGCCGCTGCCATCGAACGGCCTGGCCCAGGTGATACGGAGCTGCACGGGCGTATCAAAGTGCGTGCCGGGCGGAGCGTCTTTTTCCAGGGGACCAAGCACGGCCTCGAACGACTCCACCTGCGGCCCAGTGGGGGGCACGTTGTCGATGGAGAAGTTGCGCGACTGTTGGCTGGCATTGCCGGCCTGGTCGCGGGCGCGCACCCACGCCGGATAGGAGACGAACTCCTGATCCTCGGGTGCCTCCCAGGTCAGTTCCCAGTCGGTGCCGTCCACGGTGGCCGGCTGCCAGGTGAACCCGCCGTCCAGGCTGACCTCCACCGCTGCGACACCGGTCCCGGCATCGGTAACGGTGCCGGAGAAGACCACCGTGCTGGTGTACCAACCGCCCTCGGTTGGCGCGGCGACGGCCAGTAGTGGCGGCGTGGTATCGACGGGGGCCTGACCGGACACGGTGAAGCCGACCGGGTCACTCTGGCCCTGGTTGCCGGTTCGGTCCTCGGCTACAGCGATGACGTTGTTGTAAGTCCCGAGGGCCAGATCAACCCAGGCGCGGAAGGTGCGCGGGTCCTGGTTGTCTTCATCCCAGGGGTCGGCCGCCCACTCGGCCTGATACTCGCCGCCGTCTACGACGAAGTACACGTCCTCGACGCTGAACTCGCCGGCGGCGTAGTCGGACACCTGCGCCCGCAGCTCCAGCGGGGTGTTCAGGATGGACCCGCTGACCGGCCGCGTCCAGGTGACGACGGGCGCGGTGCTGTCGGCCACGAACGCGCCGTCGTACCAGTCCTGCTCGTCCTCCTCCTGATTGGTGGCCACGTCTGCCGCGCGGCTGTAGAAGCGATAGAGGCTGTTCTGGCTGGGCGTGAAGCTTGTGTCCCAGTAAGACACGCTCTCCTCCGGCGAATCCAGCGTCACCGGGGTCCAGGATGAGGGCAAGGTATCGGTGACGTTGCTGCCGGGGTCGGCGATCTGGCTGAAGCCGACCTCGACCTGGCTCACGCCGGAGTTGCCGGTGGCGGAGGAGACGTCCTCCCGTCCCAGGAAGACGGTGGCTGGCGTGGCCGTCAGCTCGTAGTAGCCCATGTCGGCCCGCTCGCCGCCGCCGGGCGGGACTTCGACGTAGGGCGAAGCGGCGTCTCTGGCCCGCGAAGCGGGTTCCGGACGATAGGTGCCGTACTCAAAGCATACGCCCCAAGTCAAGTCGCCTGGCCCCTGCGACAGGCCGGTGCCGGCATCGTCTCTGTATGGTATGTTGTTGTTGAGCAGGTTGTAGCCGTTGAAGATCTGCCCATGGTCCAGCGTGTGCAGGCCATAGAAATGACCTGCTTCGAAGCTGTCACAGCCGTACTCGGTCCAGGAAAGCGGCCCGCTGAAGATGTTATTCTCGACCGCCACCCAGGTCCCCACTCCGGAACTGGAGATGCCGTAGTCTCTGTGCTCCTCGGGCCAATCATACCATCGATGGCCGTTGTGAGACGCCAACGTGTTGAAAGTCACCCATCCGGTCGCCCGGCCACTGAAGGCCACGGCCGACGCGGTGCTGGTTTCGTTCCACGTTTCGATGACGTTGCGGGTGATGAGGATGGTGTTGGCGGCCCCGGTCACGCTGATGGCGGTAGTGTTCGTGTAGACCCGCATGGTGAAGCCGGTGATCTCGGACTCCACCACCCCGTCGAAGGTGACCACAGTTTCACTGATGGTGTGGGCGTCAATGACCGTCTCTTCTGCGCCAGCGCCCACCAGGCGCACGTAGCTGGGGACGGTGATCGTCTCGGTGTAAGTACCGGCCGCGACGCCGACGGTGTACCGCAGCCCCTTCAGGTCGTGGATGTTATCAGCAGCCTTGTCCAGGGCGTCCTGGATGTGGTCGAAGGCGTCCACCTGCCAGGACAGACCGTCGTTGGCGCAGGTCTCGCAGTAATCGTCGTCCACGTACAGCCCGGCCCGGTTCTGGTCAATGTAGCCGATGTCCACCCGCGCGCCGGCCCCCGGAGGCGGTGGGTCGCCGGGGTCGCCGGCGTCAATCACGGGCGATCCGTTCTGGGTGTGGTAATCGTGGGATGGCTCGCCTGGACTGACGAACAGGGGATCCAGGAACAGCTCGCCAGCCCCTGGGTCGTTCGGGCTGAGGTCAGTCGTGTTATTCCAATACAGGTTGTACTTGTGCAGCTTTCGAGTGGCGCATGCATCGTTATAGGTCAGACCGGTACCAGTGTGATGCGCGAAGATGGTGTTACGCACGTCCACCGGTGCGCAGTTGCTGGCCACCATCCCGTTGGTGTTGTAGACGATGGTGTTGTTGACCACCTCCAGTTCGGTATCGTCACCCGTCGTGCTGATGGCGGTGTCCGTGCCCCGGATGATGTTCTGCTTCACGACGACGTATTGGGTCCCGTCTTCCGCGCTCAGGCCGTCCACACCGCTGCCGGCACCGTTCAGGGTCAGCATGGTCAGCCTGGCGCCCACCACGCCCTCGGCGCGGACCAACGCCGGGTCCGTGTTGCCGGCCGGCGGTTCCACGATAACCAGGTCAGCGCTGTCGCCGACGACCTCCACGCCGCTTATCAGGTAGAAACTCTCCTGATAAGTGCCCGGACTGACCAGGACGCGGTTGGCATCGCTGACGATGGCATCCTGGAGGCTGGTGAACTCGTCGCTGCCGTCGGCCGCGACGATGGCGTCGGGACGATAGGTGTGGTAGCCGCCGTCCAGCTTGGTGCCGGTGCCCACGCGGTACACGTCGCGGTCGGGATCCAGGAGACGCGCCGCGTCGTGGGTGATCTTCGCGCTGCCGGTGAGGATCGGCTGCGGCGACCAGGCCATGCCACTGCGCCCAACCCAGGTGTTGTCCGCCCCGCCGACCACGAAATCGTCGGGCCAGACGACCAGGTCGTTCAGGTTGATCCAGGTGGAAGTGGATGCCGCCTTGGGCGCAATGACCGCCACGTGATCCAGGGTGAGCTTCTCGGGGTAGATGGCGATCGGGTCGTAGCTCCACAACGCCTGGCCACCGCCAGGGACGCCGTACACGTTCTGGCCGATGCGGGCCAGCCCGCCGCCCAGGTTGACGACGCTGGTTGTGTTCTGCAAGACTTCCCACTGGTCGCCGTGAATGTGGTAGCGGAGGAAGCCCGTGCCATTGCCGCCGGCCAGGACGTAGAGCCAGTCCCGCCCGTCCCAGGCCAGAGACCCGCCCACACCGACGACAGGCCCCGACCCCGGAATCGC
>MNXL01000039.1:6649-7098 GCA_001871755.1 Anaerolineae bacterium CG2_30_64_16 | reverse complement strand
AGAGCGGGCCGCTGGCCGGGGTGAGCAGTTGGCTGGGGTTGGGCGCCGGCATGATCGCGGGGATGCTGATGGGGCTGATCCTGGCGGTCTTGAGCGTGACGTTGCGAGCCGATCAGGTGATTGTCGGCGTGACGCTGGTGGTTTTCGGCCAGGGGATCGCCAATTACCTCTACCGGCAGGCATTCAGCTCGCTGACCGCGCGCACCAACGGCCTGCCGCCGCTGCCCATCCCTGGCCTGAGCCAGCTCCCCGTGCTCGGCCCCATCCTCTTCGATCACGACGCGACGGTCTACCTGACGGCCTTCCTGGTGCTCGCCGTGTGGTTCCTGCTCTTTCGCACGACCTGGGGGCTGCGTATCCGCACCATGGGCGAGAACCCGGCGGCCGGTGAAACATCGGGGTGGGGCGTACACCGGACGCGCTACGCGGCGATCCTGTCGGGCGCCGCG
>MNXL01000039.1:0-6636 GCA_001871755.1 Anaerolineae bacterium CG2_30_64_16 | reverse complement strand
GGGGCGCGGTCTTGACGGTGGTGCAGTTGCGGATGTTCCGCGAAGGCATCATGGGCGGCCGCGGCTGGATCGCGGTGGCGTTGGTGATCTTCGCGCGCTGGCAGCCCAGCCGGGCGTTGCTCGGCGCGCTGCTCTTCGGCCTGGCCGATTCGATCCAGTATCGCATCCAGGCGTTGAGCCAGATCGGCCGCGGCACAGGCGCGATCCCCTACGAGTTCCTCTTGATGTTGCCCTACATCCTCACCCTGGCCGTACTGTGGTTCCGCACCGGCCGTGGCGCCGCCCCCGAGGTGCTGGGCCGTCCCTATGTCAAGGGAGAATCGTAACCAACAGCAGTTCCAAATGTGGCATGTCACTCTGAGCGGGTTAGTGATCTAAAATACATCGCGAAGAGCATCTAGCGAAGAGTCCATCCCAGGCAACGGATTCTTCGCTGGATGCCCGCCGCTGGCGAAGGTTAGGGGTTAACCCGCTCAGGCATGACAAACGCGTGAAAGCGCACTTTGCGACCGTGCCGAGTACGGCGACAGCGCAAAACGGAGAGCAAGTGATCCATGCCGGTACTGCGAGACTGGGACCTGGCGCTGGACGCCGATAAGGTGCTGTGGGGTCAAGGGGCCGACCCGGCGATCATCCGCGCCCGCCGGCCCAGGCTGGCGGCGTTAGCCGAGGCGGTGATCGAAGAAGGCCGCCCCCTGCTGGCGCCGGCCATGCTCTACCGCAGGATTCCCGTCGTCGGGCTGCGCCACGAACGCCTGCTGCTGGCTGGCGGCGGCGTCCTGCTGGGGCCGCTGATCGCAAGCCGCCTGGCCGCGGCCAGCGAGGTGATCGTGGTGATCTGCACCGTTGGCGACGGGTTGTCGCGGATCATCTCCAACCGGTTTCAGACCGACCCCGTGCACGCTCTGGCGCTGGAGGGGCTGGCCGCGGCGGCGGCCGAAGCGTTGGCCGAGGCCGCGTGCCGGCGCTTCGAGGCACAGGCGCGGGCCGAGGGGCTGCAAGCCAGCATTCCGCTCAACCCGGGCATGATCGGCAAGCCTCTGGTGGACGGCCAGCCAAAGGCAGGTGTTTGCATTGCTGGATACCATCGCCATTGGCGTCAGCTTCGGTGCTTCGGGCTCAATGACGCCGGTCAAGTCGGTATCTCTGGTCATCGGCATCGGTCGGGAGTTGGAGCGTGCGGGGGAGAGCTGCGACTATTGCGCGATACGTGAGCTGTGCCGATACCGGGATCTGGATCACTTGAAAGTGCGAAGATGAATCCTTCGAAAATCTACCGGATCGATCTGGAACCGATCGGCCGCCGCGCTGAGATCGCGGCTGACGAAACGTTGCTGGACGCCGCGCGCGCCGCGGGTGTGGAGCTGGTGACGCTCTGTGGTGGCGAAGGCTGGTGCTACGGGTGTGTGGTCCAGGTCCTCACCGGCAACCTCAACCCCCCGACGGCGGCCGAACGAGAGGCGTTGAGCGACCAGGAACTGGCCGCGGGTTTCCGGTTGGCCTGTCAGGCCAGGCCGTTGAGCGACATCAAGCTGAACATCCCCCCTGAATCGCTCGCGGCCCAACAGCGGCTCCAGGTGGAAGGTCAGGAGACGACGGTGCGCCCAGACCCGCTGGTGGTCCCGGTCGACCTGAACATCGCTGAGCCAACCCTGGACGACCCGCGCAGTGACACGACCCGCGTCGCCCATGCGTTGATCGCCGCGGGGCATGCGCCGCCAGTCTTTCCTCACGCCATCCTGACCGGCCTTGCCGGCCGACTGCGCACCCAGCACTGGACAGCCCGGCTGGGTTTGCGTGGGGGCGAGGTCGTAGCCGTCCTGCCGGCGGCCACCCCGCTGTTGGGGCTGGCGGTGGACATCGGCACCACGAAGCTGGCCGCTTATCTTGTGGAACTGGAGACAGGCCGGACTGTGGCCAAGACCGGCGCGATGAATCCCCAGATCGCCTACGGGGAGGACGTGGTCAGCCGGATCAGCTACACCCTGGAGCACACCGACGGCCGGACGACACTCCAGGCCAGGCTGGTGGACACGCTCAACCACCTGGTGGCGGCTCTGTGCGAAGAGGCCGGCGCATCACGTGGCCAGGTGTGCGAAGCAGTGGTGGTCGGCAATACTGTCATGCACCATCTGTTCGCGGGGTTACCGGTGGCGCAGTTGGGGCGCGCGCCGTACGTGCCTGCCGTCAGCGAACCCCTGGACCTCCGGGCGCGAGATGTCGGGCTGGAGCTGGCGCCCGGCGCCTACGTCCACCTGCCGCCGAACATTGCGGGTTACGTCGGCGCGGACCACGTGGCGATGGCGCTGGCGACGGAAGTTCTCGAGACGGACCGGACCCTGGTAGCGTTGGACATCGGCACCAACACAGAAGTCAGCGTGACGCGGGGCGGTCGCATTTGGAGCTGCTCCTGCGCGTCTGGCCCCGCGTTCGAAGGCGCCCATATCCGGGATGGGATGCGCGCCGCGCCGGGGGCCATCGAACGAGTCCAGATCATCGATGGCCGCGTTCATCTGAAGACTATCGGCAACCAGCCGCCCGTCGGCATTTGCGGCTCAGGGATCCTGGACGCCGTCAGCGAGATGCTGCGGTCGGGCATCATCGACCGGCGGGGGGCGTTGCAGGCAGAGATGCCCGGGGTCAGCATGGGCGATGGGCTGCTCCTGTTCACCCTGGCGACCCCAGCGGTCACGGCCCATGAGCGCCCGATAGTGGTCACGCGCAAGGACATCAACGAGATCCAACTCGCCAAGGCGGCCATCCGCACCGGCGTGGAGATCCTGCTCGCCGAAGCGGGGGTGAGCCACGATGAGATCGAAGCTTTCATCGTGGCCGGCGCGTTCGGCGCCTACATCGACGTGGTAAGCGCCATCCGCACGGGGATGTTTCCCAATCTGCCGATGGAGCGGTTTCAGCAGGTGGGCAACGCGGCCGGCGCCGGCGCCAGGCAGATGCTGGTTTCGGCCGAGCGCCGCGCGGCGGCCGCGGCCGGCGCCCGCCGCGTGCAATATGTGGAGCTGACCGTCCATCCCCAATTCACCCAGAGGTATATGAAGGCGCTCTACTTCTGATGGGCATACCCTGATCTCGGCCTCTCCCTCCTGTGTGTGATGCAAGATCAGAGGACTGATAAGCCATCGCCCTCGCCAACACGCAATACGCAGTACGCGCCACCTCTGGTATAATGCTCCCGTAATTCTCAAGGAGCAAGTAGCATGGAAACCACCCAACCCAACCTTCTCTGGCCCATCATCGGCGGGCTATTGATCATCCTGGCGAACGCCTTCTTTGTGACGGTGGAGTTCGCCATCGTCACGGTCCGCCGTGGCCAGATCGGGCGCCTGACGGAAGAGGGCAACGCCAGCGCCCGGCTGATGGCCCGCATGTTGCACGACCCGGACTGGGCGATCGCTGGCTCCCAACTCGGCATCACGGTCGCGTCGATCCTGCTGGGCATCGTGGCCGAGGAGCCGCTGAAACACCTGTTGTCGCCGATGCTCAACCGGGTCTTCGCGCGGGCGCCATTTCTGACCGGGCTTTCCGCAGCCCTATCGACCGTCCTGGTCTTGCTGCTGCTCTCCTTCCTTCACATGGTGCTGGGCGAGCAGACCCCCAAGACCATCGCGCTGCGCTTCCCCGTGCAGAGCGCGCTGTTGATCGCCCGACCGATGACGCTGTTCGCCCGGCTCGCGGCGCCGCTGGTGTGGGTGGTGGATCACTCCACCGCGCTGGTGCTGCGCGTGTTGGGCGTGGGCGGGCAGACCGGCGGTCACGGCATCCACACGGTCGAGGAGCTGAAGGAGGTCGTGCGCGAGAGCCAGGCCGAGGGCGTCATCCCCTACAGCGACCAGCGGATGCTGCTGCGCGCCATGGAGTTCGGGAGTCGCTTCGTCCGCGAGGCCATGATCCCGCGCACCGACATCGTCGCGGTCGAAAGGACCGCCACGATCGACGAGCTACTACACACCTTCAGGGACTTTCGCCACTCGCGCTTCCCCGTCTACGAGGACGACCTGGACCACATCTGCGGCGTCATCAGCATGAAGGAGGTGCTCTCGCGCCTGGTCGACGATCCGGCCACGCTGGACCGCCCGCTGATCGAGCTGGACGTCATCCAGCCCGCGCTGGTGGCGCCCGAAAGCCGCCACATCGGCGACCTGTTCAACGAGATGCGCCGCGACCGTACCCACATGGCCATCGTGATCGACGAGTTCGGCGGCACGGCCGGCCTGGTGACGTCAGAAGAGCTGGCCGAGGAGGTGGTGGGCCGGTTGACCGACGAATGGGTGACCGAGCCGCCCTCCGTGGCCGCGGTGGGCGGTGGGATCTTCGAGATCGATGCCCAAAGCCGGATCGACGAGGTGAACGAGGCGCTGAGGCTCGCCCTGCCCACCTCGCCCGACTATGAGACCGTGGCCGGTTTCCTGCTCTTCCTCATCCGGCGCATCCCACGCACGGGCGACGTCATCGCCTATCAGGACCTGCGCTTCACCGTGCTCCAGATGGCCGGCCCCAAGATCGAGCGCGTGCGAGTCGAGCGGGTGTGACAGGCAGACGGAGGTATGGTATACTGGCGGATAGAGCCTTTCCAGTGAGGTGGAGTATGTTTCTGCACGTAACAGCGGTAGAGTATGTCGGGGGATACAGGCTAAGGCTCAAGTTCAACGACGGTGCACAGGGTGTCGTGGATCTGGAACCGGAGTTGTACGGCGAGGTGTTCGAGCCGCTGCGCGACAAGGAGCTCTTCAAGTATCTTCTCAATAATCTGGGGCGAACGTGCCTGGCACTTCCGAAAAGTGCCAGGCACGTGATGGCGATGCCCCTATCTATTGAGAGGATACCTCTTCAAAAAGGTATACTTGACCGGCCGCACCATCGAATGGTCGAATGGGGCTGACCTTGCGCCGGAGTTCCTGTATGAGCATGTAGACCTGATTGCCGGCCCTGCGCCGAGAACAGCGGAGTTTCTCTATCAGCCCGTTTGAAGCGCTCCTCTCTTTGATGGTCTGAGCGGGATGCTAAAATGCATCACGCATTACGTATCACGGAGCATTCACGTGTCCCCCATCACAGGAAGCTACACCGCATCTGTCCGCATCGAAAACATCGCCCGCTATGACGGGCAAGAGGTCATCATCCAGGGCTGGCTCCAGCTCAAGACCGGCAAGGGCAAGCTGCAGTTCTTGCGCGTGCGCGACGGCTCCGGGATCATCCAGGCAGTGGTGTTCAAGGGCAACGTCTCGGCCGAGGCGTTCGAGGCCGCCAGGCGCCTGCCGCTGGAGTCCTCGCTGATCGTCACCGGCGTGGCGCGCGCGGACCAGCGCGCACCCGGCTTCCCCGGCGGTTACGAGCTCGACGTCCGGGATCTGGAGGTGGTCCAGGAGTCGGCCGAATATCCCATCGGCCCCAAGGAACACGGCGTCGAGTTCCTGATGGACAACCGGCATTTGTGGCTGCGCTCGACCCGCCAGTGGGCCATCTTGCGCGTGCGCGCGACCATCATCAAGGCGATCCGCGACTGGCTGGACGACAACGGCTTCACCCTGGTGGACACGCCAATCCTGACCCCCGCGGCCGCGGAGGGCACCACCACCCTTTTCCAGACCGACTACCATGGCATGCCGGCTTTCCTCGCCCAAACCGGCCAGCTCTACAACGAGGCGAACATCTTCGCAGTCGGGAAGACCTACTGTTTTGGCCCGACCTTCCGCGCGGAGAAGAGCAAGACCCGCCGCCACCTCCAGGAATTCTGGATGGTGGAGCCCGAGATCGCCTTCTGCACCCTGGAGCAGTTGCTCGAAATCGAGGAGCAATACGTCAGTTACATCGTGCAAACGACGCTGCGCAAGCGGGCGGTCGAGCTGGCCGCGCTGGAGCGTGACACCTCAACCCTGGCGAAAGTCGTGCCGCCGTTCCCGCGCATCAGCTACGACGACGCGGTGACGCGGATCAACGCGGCCGCCGCGGCTGGCGTCACCGTGCCGCCGAACGACGAGCCGTTGCCGGCGCTGCCCTGGGGTGAGGATTTTGGCGCGCCGCACGAGACCTTCGTGGCCAGCCTGTTCGACAAGCCGGTGTTCGTGCACCATTACCCCAGCCAGGTCAAGGCGTTCTACATGGAGTCGGAACCCGGCCGGCCAGAGGTGTGCCGCTCCTGCGATCTGCTGGCGCCCGAGGGCTACGGCGAGATCGTCGGTGGCTCCGAGCGGATGAGCGACCCTGACCTGCTCCTGGCCGCCATCGACCGGCATCACCTTCCGCGCGAGGCCTACGCCTGGTACGTGGACCTGCGCCGCTACGGCTCGGTGCCACACAGTGGGTTTGGGCTGGGTGTCGAGCGCACCGTCGCCTGGCTCTGCGGGATCGATCACATCCGGGAGACCGTGCCGTTTCCAAGGCTGCTCAACCGATTGTATCCGTAAAACGTAACGGCACTGCCGTTCACGCATCACGTTTGACAGTGTAAGGTATCGCACAAGCAGAGGTCACTGCAATGCCTGGCCCATTCCCCGGCATGGATCCCTATCTGGAAGAGCCCGGCCGCTGGCCGGACGTGCATCAGCGATTGATCACCTACATCGCAGATGCGCTGCAGCCGCTGGTGCGGCCGCGCTATCACGCGCGCATGGGCGAGCG
>MNXL01000329.1 GCA_001871755.1 Anaerolineae bacterium CG2_30_64_16 | reverse complement strand
GTAACGCGGTCACCTACCAATCTACCAACCTACCAATCTACCAATCTACCAATCTACCAACCTACCAATCTACCAATCTACCGCCCTACCAATCTACCAACTACCAACCTACCGATCTACCCACCCACCAACCGAGGAAACATCATGGCAGGTAAACAAGCTGTAATCGCGAACCGACCCCTGGCCCAGATCATCGCCGACCACATCGGCGAAAACGTCTTCCTGTGCTACCAGTGCGTCAAGTGCACCAGTGGTTGCCCACTGGCGGAGCACATGGACCTGAACCCAAACCAGGTGCTGCGCGCGGTGCAACTGGGCGACGACAGCGTGCTGGAGAGCAAGACGATCTGGGTCTGCGCTTCCTGTCAAACCTGCACCACCCGCTGCCCGCAGGGTATCGACATCGCCGCCATCATGGACGAGCTGCGCATCGAGGCCAGGGCGCGCGGGATCAAACCCGCCATCCCTGAGGTGGACCGATTCGGCCGACTGTTCCTGACCGACGTCCGCCTGATGGGTCGCCTGCACGAAGTGGGCCTGATGGCCGGCCTGAACGTGGTGAATGGCAACCTGTTCAAGGACATGGACCTGGCGTGGGAGATGCTGAAGCGTAACAAGCTGCACCTGGTTTCGTTGCCCACCCGGCCGCCCAGGCCTGGCAAGGTCGCCCCGGTGGCGCCGGCCCCCAACAAGATCGCCTTCTATCCGGGCTGCTCGCTCCACTCCTCGGCGGCCGAGTACCGCAAGACGATCGAGGCCACCGCCGAGGCGTTGGACCTGGAGCTGGTAGAGCCGCCGGGCTGGATCTGCTGCGGCTCCAGCCCGGCCCACTCCACGGACCACGTCCTGGCGACTCTCTATCCGACGATCAACCTGTCCATCATCGAACAGATGGGGTTGGAAGAGGTGACCACGCCGTGCGCGGCGTGCTACATCCGCTTCAAGACCGCGGCTCACGAGATGGCGCACAACCCGGAAATCGCCCGCCAGGTCAATGAGGAAATCGGGTATGAATACCAGGGCAAGGTGCGTGTGATGCACCTGGTCGAGGCGCTGATCGAGAAAGTCGGGCTGGACAAGATCGAAGCGGCCGTCAAGAAGCCGCTGGCCGGGCTCAAGGTGGCCTGCTACTACGGCTGCTACATCACCCGGCCGGCCGAGATCACCGGCGCCGAGCACCCTGAGTACCCCATGGACATGGACTATCTGATGCAGCGCCTGGGCGCCGAGGTGGTCGACTGGGACTACAAGACCGATTGCTGTGGCGGCTCCCTGGGCCTGACCCTGACTCCCATCGCCCACGAGATGACGGCCAAGATCTTGCGGAACGCCCACGAGCGCGGCGCCGATGCCATCGTCACGGTGTGCCCGTTGTGCCACGTGAACATCGACGGCCGTCAGGGGCAGATCAAGGATTTGGGCTTTAGCATTCCGGTCCTCTACGCCAGCCAATTGGCGACGATCGCCCTGGGGCTGGAGGAGAAGACGGCGATGCTGAACAAGAACCTGGTGGACCCGCGGCCCTTGTTGCGAGAGAAGGGGTTGGTGGAGTAGGGATTGGGTATTGGGTATTGGTGCGACGCAGAGCGCTGTGTGTCGCACCTGCGCGTCTGGAACGTATCCTCTCAATAATCCGGGGTGGCTGTGGCCGGTCTCCTGTGTGAATAAATCTTCTTCAATCAGCCGCTGTTGACCCTTCCAGACGAAGAACACGCGGATGGCGAAGCAAGATACCTGGCCCTGGGCCGCACCGATCGCGGGCGGCGGTTGGCGGTGATCTTCACCACCCGGCAGGACAGGCTCCGTGTCATCTCTGCCCGAGAGATGACCAAGCGCGAAAGGACGCTATATCCACGATGAGCAAGGAAAAAATTCCACAGTTCGCATCCGAAGATGATGAGCGGGCATTCTGGGCCACGCATGATACCGCGGATTACTTTGATTACACCAAAGCCCAACCGACCCTGATGCCGAATTTACGGCCGACCTTGAAAACGGTCTCGCTTCGGCTCCCGGAGTCTTTGGTCGAGTCCCTCCACGTTATTGCTCATAAAAAAGACGTGCCGTATCAATCCTTGATGAAGATGCTGCTCTCCGAAGGGGTTGAAAGAGAATTGTCTTTGCGTGGCGAATCATCAGTTACGAGTTGACTTTGGGGAGTTAAGGCGAGCGGCGGCGTAAATCCGGCGAAATATCTATCACCGAGCAATCGGACGAGCGGGATCGCGACGCAGCCCGGCGGCTCGGCAAGCCCGGCAGCCCCTACGAGGCCGTGGTCAGCGTCTTGATGCTGCGCGAGGGCTGGGACGTGCCGGCCGTCTCCGTGATTCTACTGCTGCGCAAGTTCTCCTCGCGGGTCTACGGCCAGCAGGTGGTCGGCCGCGGCCTGCGGCTGAACGTGCGGACCGAGGATATTCAGGAAATCTGTGCAGTTGTGGATCACGAGAAGCTCAAACACGCCTGGCTCTGGGAGATGGTGGGCGCGAAAGTGCGCACCGGCGTGGATCAAGCGAGTCTGTTCGGCGATGAAGACCTGCCGCCCAAGCGCAAGCCGCAGTTCGTCGCCAGGCCTGAATTACTGATCGAAGTTCCGCAGCCGGTCGAGGAAGAGAAAGCCGACTTCGACAAACATGAGGCTGCCAGAAACTGGTGCAGGAAGCGGGAAATGAGCTTTCTCGTGATCACAAAGTGAAGCCGACAGAGGAACGATGAGTCTCAGACGCGCGATACAAGACAGGCCACATGCGTTGGAGAAGATGTGGCAGTTCGCCGAGTGGGCGCTCCACCGACTGAATCCGCTGTTCGCCCGGGTGGGCTACGAACGGAGCGCGCGAATCATTCTGCCGGCGGAGGACTTGGGGAAGAAGCTGGTGTTCAATTGCCAGTTGTGCGGGCAGTGCATCCTGCACTACACGGGGATGACCTGCCCGATGACCTGTCCAAAGAACCTGCGCAATGGCCCGTGCGGCGGCGTACGCCTGAACGGACATTGCGAGGTCAAACCGGAGATGCGATGCGTTTGGGTGGATGCCTACGAGCGATCCCGCAACATGTCGATCTGGGGACAAGAGATCCTGACCGAGCAACCGCCGGTCAACTGGCAGCTCAAAGATAGCTCATCCTGGATCAACATGCTCACAGGCGTGGATCGACGGACGCGAGAGGTCGAGCCGGAAGCGAAGACTTGACGGTTCAGCAGGGAGGAGGCGGTGATGACCGGCGAATTCAGGGTTGAGCGTGTGCAGCGGGCAGAGGACCTGGAGCAGGGATTCTGTTGCATGACCGAAATCCCCACTCCTTGGCCTGCGGCGCTGCGGGTGTGCCGCGTCTGGGCAAGCCAGAATCTGGGCAGGCACATCGAAGGATATCACGCGCGCGACGCCGTTGGCAAGGTCGTCGGGCAGCTCTACTACGCGCTCTCCGAACAGGCCCTGGTGCCATACGAGATCGAACCTGGCGTGGCCGTGATGTATTGCGAGTGGATCCAACGGAGATACCAGACCCTGGGGCTGGCGCGGCGTCTCTTCTCTGCCTTTGAAGCGGATATGCAGGAGAGAAACTGCAAGGGCATCCTGTTGGAAGGCACGGACCAGGAAGCACAAATGCACTATCGACATTACCTGGCGCGGGGGTTCGAGATCATCCATGATAGCGGACATCGCAAACTGCTGTATCGCCCGCTTTCGCAACCCCGAGTTCAGGCGCGCCCGCTCGAGGTCCACGTGAAGCCCAGAAGCGGCGAGCCGGTGGAGATCTTGATCCTGAGTGGATACCTGTGCCCGTCCGAGGCATCTACCCAGTTGTTGCTGCGAGAAGTGGCCCAGGAGTTTGGGAGGCGAGTGGTTGTGCACGAGGAATCTCTCTCGCCCGAAACCCTACGGCGATATGGCGTGGCCGGTGGTGTCTTTATCAACGGCCGTCAGAAGCTGTCCGGCGCGACCACTGAAGAGGCGATCCGCCAGGCCATCATCGAAGAATTGTAGATTCCGAAATCAAGACGCTATCGAGGACTATGAACACCGACAATCGAGGCATTCCGTCCGTACAGGACCCACCCAACTCGCCGGGCCAGCACGTCAGCAACCTGGCTGCTATTTTGAAAAGCGGCCGGTTTGCGGTCGCGGCTGAGCTGTCCCCCCCAAAAGGGGTCAACCTGGACAGCATCGCACGGGACGCCGCCACCGTCCGGGACTATGCGGACGCCGTCAACGTGACCGACAACCAGGCGGCCAGCGTGCGCATGGCCAGTATACCCGTGGCCGCCTTGCTGCTCACGCACGGCGTCGAGCCGGTGATGCAGATGACCTGTCGCGACCGCAACCGGCTCGCCATGCAGGCCGACCTGCTCGGGGCGTCCGCCCTGGGGATCCGCAACCTGCTCTGCCTGAGCGGCGACCACGGCATCTGGGGCGATCACCCCGAGGCCAAGAACGTGTACGACGTGGACTCGATCCACCTGGTGCGCATGGCCCGGAATCTGACAGAGCACGGCGTCATGGACAACGGCCGGCCGATCTCGCCAGCGCCCCAACTGTTCATCGGCGCGGCCGCCAACCCGTTTGCGCCGCCGTTCGACTACCGGCCGGCCCGGCTGGGCAAGAAGGTCGCCGCGGGCGCGCGCTTCGTGCAAACCCAGCTCATTTACAACGTGGAACGGTTCAAGACCTATATGGCCCGCGTGCGCGATCTGGGCCTGCATGAGGTGGTCTACATCCTGGCCGGCGTCGGCCCGGTCAAATCGGTCGGCGCGGCCCGGTTCATGGCCGAGAAGGTCGCCGGCATGGAAGTGCCCGCGGAGATCGTCGACCGGATGGCCAAGACGCCCAAAGCCGCCCAGCCCGAAGAAGGCATCCGGATCTGCGTCGAGATCATCGAGCAGGTGCGCGAGATTCCAGGGGTAGCCGGCATTCACATCATGGCCGTGCATTGGGCCGAGGCCGTGCCCGAAATCGTGACCCGGGCCAGACTCTACCCGCGGCCGCCGCGAATCCTGACCTCGTCCCCCCTGTTTGAGGCCCTCGAGGAAATCAACCACCCATTGACACCGTAGACCTTGCAGCGGTCTCCTGAGAGGTGCGCGGGGCAACGGGTCCAGGTTGACCTTGCCCTTTTATCGATCATGCCCGTTTCGCGCGAGAGAGGAGAAATAAGAATGCTGGTCAGAGATCAAATGACACCAAACCCCGTCAGCGGACGACCCGACATGCCGGTCACCGAGGCACAGGCGTTGATGCAGGAGCACAACATCCGACATCTGCCTATTCTAGATGCCGATGGCAAACTGGTAGGTTTGGTCACCCAACGTTCGTTGACGCAGGCTGTTCCATCCGATGTGAAGAAATTCAGCCCATTTGTGATCAACTATGTCCTCGTACGCATCAAGGTCCACAACATCATGGTGAAAGAAGTAGTCACCATCGGTGAGGACGTCGCGATTGAGGAGGCCGCCCGGATCATGGCGGACCGGAAGATCGGCTGTCTGCCGGTAATGCGAGATGGCGTCCTGGTCGGCATCATCAGCGACAACGATCTGTTCAGCCTGATGGTCAATCTGCTCGGCGGGCGACGCGGCGGCGTGCGAGTCACGGTCCTGCAGCCGGATCGTGCCGGGGAAGTCGCGCGCATCAGCCGAGCCATCGCGGACAAGGGCGGCTATCTGTCGGTCTACGTCACCTATCCGACGGATGATCCCGCAGTCTGGGCTTCGCTGGTCAAAGTCACCAACGTGCCGGAGCAAACGCTGGTGGACACGCTCAATGCGCTGCCGGACATCCGCGTGCAGGATGTGCGCGACGTGTAGCGCCGCAGTGGTCTCTCCGGCATAGAGCCACAAATCGTCACCCCTGGGCCCGAACGGTTTTGCACACCGTTCGGGCCTTTTGCCTGAAAGAGCCAGACCTCCGCAGCGGGGTTGTTTCACATCTTAAGAAAAACCAGTACACCATTTTCATCCGTCGTGGCGCCGCAACGCGGCCGCCTACACTAACATCCCATGCTGCAAATCCCACATCCGCCGATAGAGCCCGCCGGCCTGCAACAGGTCGATGTGCCGGCCGCGCTCGACGACCTGGCCCTGATCCAACACCAGGATCTCATCGACATCCTCCAGCCCAGCCAACCGATGGGTGATGATCAGCGTCGTGCGGCCCCGCATCAGCGTTTCGATGGCCTCCCACACCGTCCGCTCGGTGAGCGCGTCCAGGTTAGCCGTGGCCTCATCCAGGATCAAGATCGCCGCGTCGCGCAGCAGCGCGCGGGCGATGGCCAACCGCTGCCGCTCGCCGCCGCTGAGCCGCAGCCCCTGCTCGCCGATCCAGGTGTCGTAACCCTGCGGCAACGCGGCGATGAAGTCGTGGATTTGCGCCTGGCGGGCCGCAGCCTCGATCTCGTCCGCCGTGGCAGCGGGCCGGGCCAGCGCCAGGTTGTCGCGCACGGTGGCGTTGAACAGATGCGTGGTCTGGGTCACCACGCCGATGGTAGCCCGGACATCCTCCGGGGCCAGCTCGCGCAGCGGTTGGCCACCCAACCGGATCTGCCCGGCCTGGTAGTCCCAGAACCGCAGCAGCAGGTTCACCAGCGTGGACTTCCCCGCGCCGCTCGGACCCACGATCGCCACCCGGCCGCCGGCCAGCACGGTGAAACTGACCCCGGTCAGGGCCAGCGGTTCGCCGGCCGCGTAGCGGAAACTCAAGTCCTTCACCGCGATGGCCACCGATCGGCGGTCGTTCGGCGGTGATTCCCTCCTGCCATCCGCCATCTGCCATCTGCCATCTGCCATCTGCCATCCACCCTCCACCACCTCGAACAACCGCCGCGCCGCGGCCAGGCTGCTCTCCAGATGCTGCGCGGCCAGCGGCAACGGTTGCACGGCCTCGAAACTGGCCGCGGCCGCCAGGACCAGCACCGCCAGGTGGACCCCGGTCAGCTTCCCGGCAGTCACCAGCGGGATCGCCAACGCCAACACCGCCAGCGTCGCCAGTCCCGTTGACAGGTT
>MNXL01000086.1 GCA_001871755.1 Anaerolineae bacterium CG2_30_64_16 | reverse complement strand
TGCGCGTCACCGTCGGCGTCACGGTGCGTGTTGCAGTTGGCGACGCGGTGGCGGTGGGCACGACGGGCTGCGATGACGTACGCAGACGCAGGGCCACATCCGCCGCCTGGTCCGTCCCCACATCGTCCCAAGCACTGCCGTTCGAGCTCATGTAGGTCTTGCCGATCTCGTGCGGCCCCGCAGAGTCTATCGCGATGGGATAGCCATAGCTGGCGTTCGTCACCTTGATGACGGCGATGACATCGTTGCCGGCCGTCACCGCGACCGGTGCATTGAGCGCGACCGAATGATAGCCGGCGCTGTCAAAGGTCAGGTTCAGCTTGCTCGCCAGCAGTCCACCCAGGGTGGTTCCGTCGAACTGATCGTAGAGGTAGACGTCCACATCGGTCGTGACGTCGGTGGTCCAAAATTCGACCCGCGTGATGCGGGTGTTCGCCGGCGGGATGAATTTCGCCAGCGCCCAGGCCGTCGGCTTGTTGTAGCCGACCGAGCCGTCGAAGCCACCCTCGTCGTAGTACCAGACTGCGCCACCCGGGTCGTAATCCTGCCATTGATAGGGGAAGCCCGCGTATTGGCCGATCTGTGCGGCGCCGTAAGCGATGGTGAAATAACCGCCCTCGCTCCCATAACCGGCCGTGCCGCCCCAACCGGTACCCCAGCTATTCTTCACGATCCAGCCGCCGCGTCCGCCGGCATGAACCAGGTCGTCATCCCAACCGACGATCAACACGGCATGGTTGGGCGCCTGTGTTCCGGGATAGTAGAGCGTATAGCTACCGTCGTAGTTGCTGAATTCATCTGCCCAGGCGTCGCCGTTGCCAATGTAGAGGGTGACGTGGATCGGACCGTAGGTCGCGATGGCGTTCTTCAAGGCATCGGTGGCGGGCACGTGGTTGCCGGAGAGCGTGCGCCAGTCCAACACGGTTTTCTGGTATGGGCAGGTAGACTTGCACGCCACATCCGCCGGCACATACGGATCGCACGATTCCAGCACTGTGCCCTTCTGGGCGAAGAAGCTGGCGACCTGGAGAGCGTTGCCGAGGCCGCAGCCGTTCTGGCACCAGTTGCACTCTTTGGCGTTGTTCTCCGAGAAATCCCACAGCCCCGCGCCGTCAATCAGCAGCCTGGATTCGAGCGCGGCGATGCTGGCAAAAGTGTAACACGCGTTGCACACGCCCTGATTCTTGACCGGGCTGACCTTGCCGGTCGTCCGCCAATCGAGACGGGAGGGCACGTTGACGACCGCGGGACCTTGCCACTCGCCGCGCAGATGCGAGAGATCTATCGGCGGCGGCACGAAACCGGTCCGGGACGAAAGTGCCGTCTCAGCGACCCGCGGCAACGTCGGACCTCGTTGCAGCAGAGGAAGCGCCGCGCCGAAAGGTTCGCCAGACTGAGCGGTTGCCCGGGGGCCTGTCGCCAGAGGGAGGCTGATCACCAGACCGGTCAAAATCAGCAGACAGGTGGTCAGGGTCAAGATGCGGCGAAGGGGATGTGTCGGTGATAGTCTCATTGTTGCCTCCTGCGACGCTGCGGATGGGGCATCAGTGGCCTGCGGGACAGGGCCTAACCCGTGAGATGCTTGCTTTCTGTGCAAGGATTTCTCTATCGGCTTTCTCCGCTTTGGTTGTAAGCGAAGCGGCCTTGTCCGGGTCAGGTCACGCTCATGCTCTGCTCCCTACAACTTGCGTCCCTTGGACGACCGCCGCTTGGGCGACTGCCGGCGCCCCTGCGGCCGATTGCGCCTGGCCGCCTGGCGCGCCGCCACCGCCTCCTTGAACAGTCGGTAGTGCGTCTGCAAGCGGCGCACATACGCCTTGTCCTGCAAAACCCACTGGACCAGCTCCAGGAAGGCCGACGAGTATTTGCTCTGCGGCCCGAACGGCTCCAGGGTCGCGCCCTGGAGCTTCGCCGCCATCTCGGCGTCCCTCATCCATCGGGCATAGAACTCCGGGGTCTCCCATCCGTAGTTGATGGTAGCCCAGGTACGCCTGTGAGGCGGGGCAGAGACCACGCGGAAGATCACCCGGCGGCAGTCGCAATCCGGCTCGTCGCAGTAGAACTCGACCAGGCCGTACTCGCCATCGGGTATGTCGTCCCGACCCTGCAACGTGACCGTCCGAGTTTCTCGGGCCGCCAGGTCTGGGAAATAGGTGTAAAATGGGATCATAGCATTGCCTCTCTTGCCTGAACGTGCCCAAAGTCGGTCGAATGCGGCAGGGGCGGGATGGCCCCGTCCCTGCCGTGCGCACCTTCCTGGTCAAGATAGTCACCCGGGCGGTCGTGTTGCGGTCCGATTCAGCTCCTCGCAGATAAGCCCCCCGGTTGAAGCCGACAATTCAGGCCGGTAGTAGCGCCCCTTCCACAGCGTGCCCTGCCCCCAATGAGCACACCAGGCAGAGTGCAAGGCGACCCCCAGGGTCAGGGCCATGGTCAGTGGTCGCAGGAAGGCCATACCGAGGCTCATCCGGAAACGGCGCGCCACAACCAACGAAATCACCCAAATCAGCCCGATCTGCATGAGTGGCAGCTCCACCCACATACGGCCCGTCTTTCCGCGCCACAGCCCGATGGCGAGGAACAGGAACGGACCGAGAAAAGCCGCCCCGCCCCCCAAGAGCGCCGCCACCAGTCCGATCCAGGAGTAATGCAGCGCGGCAAAAGCACTCTTCGAAATCCCTCGCCACAGTTCCCGGAAGCCGTGATACATGCGCGTCTGCACCAGGTCGGAACCATCGGCCAGGATCAGGCGTCCGCCCACGGCTTTCAACTGGAATGCCAGGCCCAGATCATCCACGATGTTAGCCTGCACTGCCGCGTGGCCTCCACATTGCCAGTAGCCGCGGCGGGAGAAGAGCATGAAAGGTCCCAAAGCGATCGCCGCGCGCGGTGGGCGCCGACGGTACACAAATGGTAACGGCAAACCGGCCAGCAAGGCAAAGGGAATGATGGGCAACATCAGCCGTTCCCCCCAACTGCTGGCGATGAACCGCGGGAACAGGCTCAAAAGATCCGCTTCTTCCTGCTGGGCCATCCAGACGGTGGCCGAAACGGAACCGGGGGTGTGTTCCGTGTCCGCATCGGTGAAGAGGAGCCATTCGCCGCGCGCCGCGCGCGCCAACTGATAGCAAGCGTAAGCCTTGCCGTGCCAATCTGGTGGCAGCGGCTGCCCACGCAGCAAGCGCAAACGCTTGTCGCCCTGCCCCAACTCCTCCACAATGCCCGCCGTGCCATCGCCGGAGTCATCATCCAGCACCAGGACTTCCAACCGCGGATAATCTTGAGCCAACAGCGAGCACACGCAGCGGCCGATATTGCGCTCCTCATTGCGGGCAGGCACAAGCACCGAGACCAGGGGCGGATCAACCCACCGCGCGGGTGCTTGCGGGCGGCGCAGCAGGCGCAGGTTGTTCAGCGTATTGAGGAGGATCAATAATAACGCATATGTCAGAATGTTCTGATAATCCAATAGCACAGATACCTCCATCGTGACAGTATCTTCTCAATAATCTGGGGATAGCTCGGGCCGGTCTCCGACCGTGCCCGTCGTGGCTCGGTCAGGAGACCGGCCACAGCAAGTAAGGCCTCGGAAAATTGAGCAGATACCCGTGACATGGTCCGCCTAACCCGACCGGGGCGCGGCTTCCTGGCCCGGCGATGAAGTCGCCGAGGAATCTTTCTCTCCCTTCTCTCCATAAAAACCGGGCCTGGCCCCATCAGTCCAGCCACTATGCGCCCAAACCCGCTGCTCGTGAGGCATGTCGATGATCTTCTTCAAGCCCAAGGTAAGCATCAGGGCCAGAACATAAACTGTCACCAGCAGCGGCTCACCAAAAGCCAGCGGCAAGAAGATGACGGCTGCACAGGCAACGTTGATGCTGCGATTGAAATCACGTTGCCATAGATACATCAGGCCAAAGGCCAACCCGCCCAGCGCGGTAGAGCCAGGCAGCATTCCCAAGAGAAAACCCAGGGTGACGGCAACCCCCTTGCCCCCCTGTTTCCAGCGCAGCAACGGGAATCCGTGCCCCAGGGCAACGGCGAAACCGCAGAATAGCGGCATAACCTGCGAGGCGCCCAGATCCCGGCCAACGTAGTAGGCGAGTAGCCCCTTGCCCGTATCCAGCGCGGCCACCAGCGCGCCCCAACCCGGCCCTACCACATGCCACACATTTCGAGCTCCCGCGTTTCCCTCACCCACCTCTCGGATATCCAGTCCTGTGCGACGTTTCGTCACCAGGTAGGAAAAAGGCAGCGAGCCCAGCAAGTACGCGATCAGCAGGGCAAGAATGTCTCGGCTCATGATCACACCTCACCCCCAGTATATGTGAAACTTGCAGAGTCGTCAATCCGCCAGGTGTGGATGAGGGGCTGGGCGCTGACAGTGATGGGTCGGTGGTAATTCCGCACCTCGACCGGCAGTCAGGCGACGTGGCCGACGATCAGCGGGAGTGTGACCGGCGCTGAGAGCAACGCCATCTCCTCACCCCGGTCAGTCAGGATGATGACGGGCAAGGACGGCGTGGCTGTCGTGGCACGATCCAGAATCAGCGGCAGATGGAGCTGATGAAGAGGCGTCGCGGTAGGTATCGAAGTGCGCGTAGGGGTGGCCGTCACCATTGGCGGGCTGGTGGGGGTAGCTGTCTTCGTGGGCGTCGCGGTGGCTGTGGGCGTCACTGTCGACGTTGGCGGCGGCGTTGGTGTCGCCGTTGGCGCAGCCACACCACCACTAAGCTGGAGCACGCGCGTCTGGCGTGGTCCCAACGTCAGGTGTGCGACGATGTCGCCATTCACCACGTCGAAGGGTACCGTCTGGGTGATGGCGATGTCGGTGAGCACGGCGGAAGCCGGGTCGGTCAGGCCCAGGCGCGCCGTCTCCAGGGTGATGGCCGCGGTGCGGGTGATGTCGGAGCGGTTGTGGACGGTGAAAAACAGGCCGGGCGCTGCTTCCCCCGGCTGCGAGATGGTGGCGACGCGCCCGAAGCGCTCGGCCCAGACGTCGTTGCCATCTGTACGGGCATAGGTCAGGGGTTGCCAGCCGACCGCCCAGTAGCGCCCCACCAAATGGGTCGTGTCGCTGATGGCCTGATCAGCGGCCGGGTCCCAGCCGGCGCCGTTGGGACCGCGGCGGGGGCGAACGCCGTAGAGCAGTGCCATCTGGCTGAAGGTGTAGGCTTCGCTGGCAGTCAGCCCCGTGGTCTGGTTGGCGAAGAGGTAAGGCCGACCGGAAGCGATGGCCCGCCGGTAGTCGAGGATCTCCGGGTTCCAGTTGAGCCCTTCGCCGTCCCCGTTCAGACTTCCCTCGCTGCCGAAGACGTCGATGTACTCGGCCAGGTAGTTGGGATGCCCCAGACCCCAGAAGTTAACGCTGATGCCCTTGTCTGTCCCCCATTCGGTGTCCAGGTACTCTCTCAGGTAGGCCAGGTATTCGCGGTGACTGAAGCCGTTGTGCACGGCGGGCTGGTAGGTGTGGGGCGTGTAAGCCAGGGGCCAGTCGGCGGACGCGAGGGCGTTGGCGCGCAGGTCCAGGGTTGGCGCCGACATGAAGTTGTCCATCTGCACCCCGTCCAGGTGGGCGCCGGCCTGGGTGGTGGCAGTGAAGGCCGGAGTGACGCGCCAGTCCAGGAGCCACGACGCCAGCCCGTCGGCCAGGTCGGGGTCCAGGTTGGCCGCCCAGGAAGCCTCCCACCAGGCAGGGGCCCAGACGTAGACGCCCACGTGCTTCAGGGACCAGTCGCCGTTGGTGTCCACGATCGCGCTCTGCGTGATGGCGCGAGCCAGGGCGGCGTCCCATGGGTCAGGGTCGGACAGCGTGTCGGTGACGACCACCAGGATTTCATCCAGGGTAGGGCGCGGGTCGCTGCTGAGGGCAGTCCGCAGAGGCAGTTCGCCCATGGTGTACTGGGCGGAGTAGATGTTCGCCGCGTCTTCGGCCAGGGCCTGCTGCACGCCAGCCCGGGTGAAATACCAGCCCTGTTCTGCGCCAGCATAACCGTACATCGGCAGGGTTGTCGTGTAAGCTGCGGGCTGCAGGGCCCGGTGGCGGGCGATGACGTCGCGGAAGCCCCAGGCGGGATCGACGCGATAGAGCATGAGATCAAAGGTGGCGCAGGGGCCGACCTTGCCGGCTTGCGGCGAAATGCCCAGGTGATACTGCGCACCATAGCGGCCGCTTGCCCCGTTCAACGATAGCAGAGCGATTTGGGGACGATCCAGGGGCAGGCCCACAGCGAGACCCACGCTTCCCTGACTGACACCCGCGTAGGGGTAGACCGACATGGGTAGCCAGCCATCGTAAATGGCGCTGATCTCGTTGGCATAGGTGTGGGCGGCAGTGATGGCCCGGGACGTGTGGATGTCATCCCACCAGGTCCAGACCTCACCCTCACCCCCCCGGCCCCCCTCTCCCTCTCCCGCGAGGAGCGGGAGCGGGGGGCGGCCGTCAGGCCAGGGGGAAAGGGAGAGATTGACGCCCCAGTTCAGGTCCAACGCCCGATCCTCGCCCGTGGTATCGGCGACCTCCCCATGCACGGCGATGTGGTCGGCGTGCGCGGTATAGGTCACGGTGAGAATCAACCCATTCGCAAGTGTCGCCCTCTGCAAGAGACAATCTCCGTCCCCGTGTCTTCCTGCCTCCCCTGCCCCTTGTCTCCTTGTCTCCTTGTCCCCCCGTCTCGCCTCAGGACCAGCGCACAACGTCACCGTGCCCCCCACAGGTATTTCCTCCTCCGGGCTGGGCACGAAGAGCGCGTCGTCCACCCACAGGGTCTGGCCGTCCAACCGGGCGGCGATGATGAGTTGAGCCTGCACGGCGCCGGCCGGGGCGGTGAGTTCCCGGCGAATGAGTCGCCAACGGTCCGCATTGGTGTGCAGCGCCACGGCAAGTTGCGGTTCACTGACCGGCTGGCCATCGCCGCCGCGCCACCACACGTAAAGCCCGTTGGTGCGCTGGGGCTGGCGCCAGAGGTCCTTTTGCAGTTGGGGCGGGGTGCCGGTTGGGTGGGTGACATAGCCGGTATCGCTGCGGAACCAGGCCGAGACGCGGTAGCGCTGGCCGGCGGTCACCGCCACCGGGTCGC
>MNXL01000324.1 GCA_001871755.1 Anaerolineae bacterium CG2_30_64_16 | reverse complement strand
CTCGACCGGGACTACAGTTACCTCGACCGGCGCCCCCTCGGCCTGAACGACCGGTTGAGCGATCACGACTTCAACCGCGGCCCCAGCCGCCGCCTCGGCCGCCGCGGGCAGCGCCGCCGGTTGCGCCACCTCGACCGCCGGCGCCTCGACCGGGACTACAGTTACCTCGACCGGCGCCCCCTCGGCCTGAACGACCGGTTGAGCGATCACGACTTCAACCGCGGCCCCAGCCGCCGCCTCGGCCGCCGCGGGCAGCGCCGCCGGTTGCGCCACCTCGACCGCCGGCGCCTCGACGTGGACGACCGGTTGAGCGATCACAACTTCAACCGCGGCCCCAGCCGCGGCCTCGGCCGTGAGCTCTTCCACGACCGGTTCCTCGACTACGACCGCGGGGAGCCCGGCGGGCGGCTCGACCACGGGCGGCTCAGCCGCGAGCCGCTCAGCTTCCACCTCGGCCGCAGCCGCGTCGGCTTCCGCGAGGGTTGCGATGTCCTCAGACGCCAGGTTCGCTGCCGATTCGGAGATTTCGATCCCCACCGAGGGCAACACAAACCCAACAGCCGGGACGTCGACCGCGCGCGGTGCAACCACGGTGACCGCTTCGGGCGCTGCGGGCCGCGCGCCGGGCGGCTGGGCCTCAGCCGCCCTGGCCTCCGCCTCCGCCAGGCGCGCCCGAGCCAGGGCAAGTTCGACTTGTGCCGCTTCGGCCTGCTCCCGCGCGTCGCGCAGGGTCGTCTCACACGCCCGCAGGTCCGCTTCCACGTTGGTCAGCCGACTTTCGCTCTCCAACCGCCGGCCTCGAAAGTACCCTATCTCCAACAACCATTCGAGAACCCACCCGATAAGAACGCCCACCAGCAGGGCAAGCCAGGGACTCAGGTTGAGCAACATGGGCCCTCCTCTCTTGGGACGCATGGATAGCGAAAGTCGCCGAATCGATTCGTTTACGGCTCGTAGCAGCAGCGGAAGCCGGTGTCATCGCTGCGGTGCATCGGCGCGGCCCAGCTACGATAGGCGCACCGCGCCTCCTGACGGTGTCCACGCCAGGATCCACCGCGCAAGGTCTGCTTGCCGGCATTGGCCTCAAACCGCTCCGCGTTGGCGATCGCGCCTGTCTCACGGAAGCTCGGCAACAGGCTGGCGTGATCCGCGGCGTAGACCAACACTTCGCGGCCATCAGTCGGGTCGTACGGATAGGAGTCGAACAGCGATGAGCACCAGCTCTGCACGTTGCCGGCCATATCTGCGATCCCATACGAGCTATCCCCTTGGGGCGAGAACTGGGTCACCGGACAGGCGCCGTTTAGCCGGCTATCCGCGGTGTTGCTGAGTCCGGGTGCCCACTCGTTTCCCCAGGGGTAGATCCGGCCGGCCGGCCGGCCCACGGGCGGCCTTCTCCCACTCCGTCTCGGTCGGCAACCGGAGCGGCAGCCCCGTGATCTCGGATGCCCACCGGCAAAAGGCCGCGGCGTCGTGGAAAGACACATCTATGACCGGGTGATCAGCCGCGTTTTCCGGATAGCGGCCAGTGGCCCAGTAGCGCGGTCGGCGGTGACCGGTCACTTCAAGGAAGATCAGGTACTGCGCGTTGGTCACCAGATAGCGCATCATGTAGAAGTCGCTGACTGCCAACCGATGTTGGGGGTGCTCGTCGATGCCCGCCAAACGGTCGACGGACGGATCGCTGCCGATGATGAACTCGCCAGCAGGGATAAGCACGAATTCCAGGTTGAGTTTTGACTGCATCAAAGATACCTCGTGATGTTGATAGACGATCTGTCTCGCAGATCTTCCGATTCGCGGCCAGCTTCTCGTTTACTCGCGCGGCTCTCCCCTATTTGTTCAGCGCCGGCTCGGGGCCAGGCACGGCCGGCGCCAGCAGCCTGTGCTGCAACGCGTAGCGCACCAACTCGGCGCTGTTCCGCACGTCCAGCTTGGTCATGATGTGCGTGCGATGCACGGATGCCGTTTTTGGGCTGATCCCCAAGATCCGGGCGATCTCCTTGTTGCTCTGGCCTTCCACCACCAATCGCAGCACCTGTCGCTCGCGCTCGGTGAGATGTGGCAGCTCCTCCACCTTGTGCTCGGCGCCATGAGAGTGATCGCTCAGCATCTGGCGCGCCACGTCCGACCCCAAGAACACGCCGTGGTCCTGTACCTGGCGGATTGCCGCGATCACCTCCCGTCCGCCCGCCCGCTTCAGCACGTAGCCAGAGACCCCCGCCTGCCACAACGGTGCGACATACTCCTGGTTATCGTGCTGGGTCAAGATGAGGACTTTGGTCTCCGGATGCGCCGCCTTGATCGCGCGCGTGGCCTCCAACCCGTCCATTTCGGGCATCGCCAGGTCCATCAAGACGATGTCCGGCACCAACGCCTCTGCCTGGGCCAGCGCCTCCACGCCATTGCCGGCCTCACCCACCACCGTAATCCCATCCTGCCGGTCCAATAACGATCGGATGCCGTCGCGCAGGATCGCGTGATCGTCCACGACCAACACGCGGATATCAGGCATGGGTCCTCCGCGTTTCGTGGGTAGGCACGGTCACGGTGATCCGGGTACCGTAGCCCGGCGCGGTGTCAATCTCCATCTCGCCGCCCAGGAGCATCACCCGCTCCCGCATCCCCATCAGCCCAAGCCCCCGCCCGCTGTCGGGCGACAGGCTCAATGCCACGACGTCGAAGCCGATGCCGTCATCCGATATGGTGACCTCGGCCAGGTCCTCGTCGAGGTTGAGACTGATCTGGACGTTGCGCGCCAGCGCATGGCGGGCGATGTTGGAGATCGCCTCCTGCACGACGCGGAAAAGGCAAGTTTCGACCTCCGGAGGCAGGCGGCGCGGTTTTGCGGATGCCGCTCCGGGATCACGGTGATTGCCAGCCTCGACAATGGTCACGCGCATCCCGGCCGGTTGCAGCCGCGACTCGGCCAGCCAGCGGACGGCCGGAATCAGCCCCAGGTGGTCCAGCATCGTAGGACGCAGGTCGAAGATGACTTTGTGAACGCCATCCAGGGTGCGTTGCGCCAGCGTGCGCATGTTCTTCAGCAACAAACGGACTTCCGCCAGCTTGCGGACTTCCATCGCCTCCTCGGCGGCATACAGCAGGGCGGTCAACGCCTGGCTGGTGTCGTCGTGCAGTTCCCGGGCGATGCGTTTGCGCTCCTCCTCCTGCGCGGTGATGACCTTCTTGAGTAGCTCACAGCGCATGAACTCCTTGTGCTGCACCTCGGCATAGAGCCGCGCGTTGTCGATGGCAACGGCGATCTGGTTGCCGATCGCGGTCAACAGCGCCTGTTCGGTCGGATCGAACTCGCGTTGGGTTCGAGTACCGACACACATGCTGCCCAGCGCGGCGCCCTTGGCGACCAACGGCACGTGCACGAGGGTGCTCAGGCGCTCACGGCGGAGGGACCTGGCGCGCCGACCGCGGTAGCGAGAGAGATTGGGGACGACGACCACCTGCTTCTTGTCAATCACGCCGCCACAGGAACTGTCCAACATCCCGAATTGCGCGGCCATCCGTGCGGCCTCTTCGGAAAGCCCGCGATGAGCGAACAGCTCGAGGTTGCCCAGCGTCTCCTCGCGCAAGAAAATCGCACCGATATCCACCCCGGTCAGCCGCAGCACCTCATCCAGGGCTCGCCCGAGGATATCCCTCAGGTCCAGGGATTGATTCACCGTGTTAGAGATCGCGTTCAGGATGGAGAGCTGTTCGTGTCGCCGCACCAGCGCTTCCTCCAACTGTCGCTCCTCGGTCACATCCCGCATCACCTCAATCACAGCCGAGATCACCCCCGCGGAATCTTGCATCGGCGAAGCTACCACGTCGATGTAACGCGTCTCGCCCGTCTCGGCATCGGCGCGCCTGTGCGTCAGCCTGACCGGCTCACCAGTGGCCAGCACGGTGGGCATCAGGCATTCACAATCTGGGGACTCGCACGGCCGCGAACACTGAAAGACCGCATGGCAAAGCTGACCGACGATGCTCTCGTCACGGCCAGAGCGTTGCTGCGCCACCCGGTTGGCATGCTCGATGCGTTGATCGATCCCCACGACGATCAGAGCATCGCTCAACCCATCGATGATCGCGCGCAGGTCATCGCACGGACGCAAGGTTTCGGCCTGCGCAACCTGCATGGGCGAGGTAGGAATCGGTTGCATGATCCTTTCTCCATCGCTGCCCAGAGCGTTCAGCCGTTCAGCTTCTGAGATGGCCACCCTGGTCGGCTATGGCGCTCCCCGGCCATTCACAGTAGCGAGTCCGGCCACAATGCTTACACACACCCTCTTCCAGCAGGCCCTCGTGCACCCCCTCGAACTCGCCCATCAGTTCATACCATTGGTAGGTGCGCCCAATGGTCACCCGCAGCGGTGTCTTCGGCATCTGGAAAACCTGGCGAGCCTTGGATGTGTCGAAGTAGAAGGTCTGGGCTTCCAGCCGCAGGCGCGCGCCGGTCAGCGGCACCGGGCCTGCGGTCTGCGGCTGGAGCATGTCGGTCAGGCCGGCCGTCAACGCCACCAGCCAGCGCGGCATAGCCTTCAACTTCATCCCACACCCGACCACATCGGCGATGGTCTGGTAGAGCTGGAGCTGGGTCATGTTCTCACCGCCCAGGATGTAACGCTCGCCGATCCGGCCTTTGACCGCGGCCTCGATGTGGCCAACCGCTACATCGCAGATCGGCACGACGTTCTGGCCACCCGGTGCGATGAGGGGCGGCGCACAGTGTTTGACGACCTCCACCACCATGCCACTCGACACCTTGCGGATGTCCCGCGGGCCGATCACGGTGGTCGGGTTGACGATCACGGCCGGCAGTCCCCGCTTGACCGCATCCACCACGATCTGCTCCGCCAGGTACTTGCTGTGACCATAGACGAACCGCTCGGGCTTGACGTTGAAGGTGAAGCTTTCGTCAACCATCTGGTTGGGATGGATGCCCAAGGCAGCGGTGGAACTGGTGTGGACTACCCGATCCACACCGACCGCCAGCGCGGCCGCCATGACGTTGCGCGTGCCTTCCACGTTGACCCGGTACATCCGGTCCACGCCCTGGCGCCAGTAGTCCACCACACCCGCAGCATGAAACACCACGTCGACGCCGCGCATGGCGGGAGGCAATGTCTCCGGCTCCAGGACGTCCCCGCTGACATATTCGAACGGGCCGTCCTCAAGCAGGATGTGCGACGCGGCCGGCCGCTCCAGGATCCGCACATCCCAACGCCGCTCGACCAACCGCAGCGCGATGTTTGATCCGACAAAGCCGGTGCCACCGGTAACCAGCGCTCGCGGCATAGGAAGGACTCCTGAGACGGACCGGCCCTTTACCTTTCGACCTCCGGCCGGAACCACCGCAACTGCTCGCGCAGCCGCACGACTTCGCCGACCACAATCACAGCCGGAGGACGCACCGCGGCCTCTCCCGCCCGCACAGTGATGTCGGCCAGGGTGCCGGTCGTCGTCCGCTGATCAGGTCCGGTTGCGCGCTCGATCACGGCCACCGGCGTCGCCGCCGGCCGACCGTGCCGAATCAACGTCTCGACGATGTGAGACAGGTTATGGACACCCATCAGGAACACCAGCGTATCGGGGCCTTCGGCGAGGGCCTGCCAATCGCACGCCGGGTCCGCGGCGGGGTTGGCACGGTGGCCGGTGATGAAAGCCACGCTACACGCAAGGCCTCTGTGCGTCACAGGGATGCCCGCATACGCCGGGGCCGCGCTCGCGCTGGTCACGCCGGGCACGACCTCGAACGGAATCCCGGCCTCGACCAGAGCGACCGCCTCCTCGCCCCCGCGGCCGAACACGAATGGATCGCCTCCCTTAAGGCGGACGACCCGCCGGCCCGCGCGCGCCTTCTCGACCAACAGCGTGTTGATCTGCGCTTGCGGCACCGGATGATGGTTGGGGGACTTGCCCACGTCGATCAGCTCGGCGCCGGCCGGCGCGTAGGTCAGCAGGGCGAGGTTGGCCAGCCGATCGTGGATCACAACCTCGGCCGCTTTCAGACACTCCACCCCGCGCACGGTGATCAAACCCGGATCCCCCGGTCCTCCGCCGACGAGGTAGACGATGCCGCTTGGGTTGGATGAATCAGTCATGGTGATGTTCGACATTGGGTGTGGTATGCCGTGTTTCGTGTTTCGTATTGCGTATTGGGTATTGCGTTCAATCCGGGGAATATGCAACACAGTACACCCCCTACCCATCCGTCTCCACCAACTTCCAGGCATATCGCCGCGCCGCCTCGACCCCTTCCGCCCGGATGACATCCAACAGATCGGAGTCGACCAGGCGCAGGGCGGCGGCCAGACGCGCGCGGCCCGGCGCAAAACGCGCCAGCAGATCGGGCCGAAGCTCGCCCAGCAGTGCGACCAACTCGCCGTACTCCGGCCCAATCTCCGCTTCGAGCTGCTCGCGCAACCGCCGGGCCAGGGCTGGACTGTCGCCCCCGGTGGAGACCGCCAGGGTGAGCTCACCGCGGCGCACGACCGCGGGCACGATGAAGTTGCTGTGGGCCAGGTCGTCCACTACGTTGATCAGACAGCCGCGGCGGTCCGCCTCACGCCAGACCGCCCGATTGACCTCGGCATCATCGGTGGCCGCGATGACCAGAAACGCGGCCGCGAGATCACCCTCCCGGTAGGGTCTGTTGAGCGCCGCGATCCGGCCCGCCTCGACCAGAGCCTCAAGCTCAGAAGTCAAATCCGGGCTGATCACGGTCACCCGGGCATCGGCCTCCAGCAGCGTCGCCACCTTGCGCGCGGCCACCGCGCCGCCACCCACGACCACGACCTGACGTTGTGCCAGGCCGATCAGCGAAACCGGGTAGGTTTTCATGGGCTAATTCTATCACAAAGACGCGGGTTTCGGGTAATCGACCATCACAGCGGCCGGCATCCCCTGGCTCAGCAGGTGCTCGGCATAGATGCGGCGGCGGGTGCGCGTTTCACCGCGCAGGATCATCGAGTTGAAGGTCGGCCGCTATCGCAGATATGCTCCCTGGCTCGGTCGCAGACCGGCCAGAGGACTCGGTTCTACCTTGCGTTGGTGAGATTTTTGCGGTGTTGGTGCGCCATTGCGCCAGGGTCACGCGCAGGGCTTCGCCTCCGCCGCTCTCGCCCGTTTCTGGGCAGGAGCGGCGGTTCCGTGGGCGTTCACACGCCCAAAGCATCGAGATAGCTGATCTTGCCCGGTGGGGCGCCGGCCACTTGCAGGGGGCTCTGGCCGGGGTAGCGATAGTGTCGTTTGCGTTCAGACCTCCATTGGGCGG
>MNXL01000048.1 GCA_001871755.1 Anaerolineae bacterium CG2_30_64_16 | reverse complement strand
TCGCCGGTTGGGTGGGTCAAGAGAGCAACCGGCTAAAGCCTCGAGTCCAAAAGATTATCTGAATGGCTATAGAAGAGCTCGTTGCTGAAGTGCACCGCTACCGCCAGGAGCGACGCGATGCTGGTCGTAGTTGATACCAGCACCCTCATCTCCGCCGTGCTCTGGACCGGCCTTCCGCATCGCCTGATCGAATTGGCAGAGGCAAGAAAGATCGAGCTCTGCGCCACCGAAGAGACTTTGCGAGAGTTCCGGGAGGTGTTGGCACGGCCGAAGTTTGCCGGCAAGATACGGGAACGTTCTACCACCGTCGAAGAGATCATGCAAAGTATTCTCCGCCTGGTCACGCTGTATCCGGCGTTGTCGTCGTCCGGCATCGTGCAAGCTGACCCCGATGATGACATATTTGTTGCCTGTGCCCTCGCCGCCGACGCGAAATACCTGATCAACGGTGATGGTCATCTCCTGGACTTGAAGACATGCGCCAGCGTGAGCATCGTGACCACGCGGGAGTTTTTGGAACGGCTGTTTTCTTCTACCATCCTCCAGGATTCGCTGGCGCTGCCGGAGGGCAAGTTCCGGCGCGGGGATGTCATCGTGGCGGATGTGGACGCTGCGCGCGGAAAGATTGTGTTTGCGAAGGAGGCGGTGGCGGAAGTGGTGTAAGCTCTGGACCACGAAGGCACGGAGAGCCACGAAGATCACAAAGCGCGAATGGTGGAGCAGCTCTCGTTATTCTTCGCGTTCTTTGTGCCTTCGTGGTTCAGGTTACTCTCCCCGAAGTAGCAACGGCAGCCAGGTAGACAATCCGTCCCAATCGCCGAAGTTTACGATTACGCGTTGGCCTTGTGTCAAGGTAATACTCAACTCGTCTGGCGTACTGGAGAAACGCATCTCCGGCGGATTGATCTCTTGCAGGTAGTAACTGCCCGGTTGCAGCCCAATGAAATGATAGGCGCCTTCAGTTGTGGTAGTCACCAGGCCGACTTGCGCCCCGTTGACATAGAGGCCGACTGATGCTCCTGCTAATCCCTCCTCTCCGGTTTCTTGCGTTCGGTTTCCGTTCCGGTCATGCCAAACCAAGCCGCTAATGGAGCCAAGCGCGGTAGTTGGTGTAGGAGTCAAAGTTGCCGTGGGTGTCGAGGTTGGTGTCCGAGTCCTCGTCGGTGTAGTGATTATACATGGGCCAGCGGCTGATGTAGGTCACGTCCAGGTCAATCCCTGCTGGTTTGGTCGGCGCCGGCTGCGGTCGGAGACCTGACGGGCGCAGTTTGTTATACGGATATTCGGGAAGTGTATCGGAGCGCAGAAAGGGGTTGTAGGGAATATGCACCGGTGGGGCAACTTCGATCGGCAGAGGTGTCGGTGGCGAACTTGGGGCCACAACCGGTTCTGTTGTACCCTGTGCTGCCGTAGCCAACATCAGAAGAAGAGCCAAGCCGCCAACAATCACAAGCGCGGAGAGAATTCGCGTCTTCATCGTTCGCTCCCTCCTTTGGTCTACTTTCTCAGGGCAGAATGTCGTGCCCGCCCACATGGCGCAAATAGATGTGGTCTTCGAACTCCTGCAGGGTGACGCGAATGCTCATAGTTATGGAGATCTCCTTGACGGGCGGAGTTTCGTGTTTTAGCGCCTGCACTGTTTTGTAGCGAAGCGACGGATGATGTTGTTCTCGAGGAAGACCTTGAGTTTTTCACGCACGCGTTCCTGGGTCTGCGGATCCAACCGGCGTAGGCTCTTGCGGAAGCGAGGTGACGGTACGAGCTTCATACCTCGTCAGTCTCCGAGAGGATGTCGTCCATCATCTCATCAACACTGGAGTACCTTTTCAGTCCACCCCGCCGATGAGCTTCGGTTGCCTCTTTCTCCGCTTGAATCCACGATTCAGTATGGTAGCGCGCTTCGTCGGAAGCTATGAACTTTTCCTTGAGAAAGACCACGGCCTGGTAGATCTTTTCCATCTCCAGGGGAGATAGGTCGCTGGTTTCCTCCAGCAACCGTTGGCGATAGTCTATAACTATGGACACAATTTCACCTCCACTACGGGGTCTCGCCGCGCTTGTGCTTGCTGACCGGTATTCTAACCCCTTTTCCGGCATCCGTCAACGATCTCTCAATGGAGGGAAGAGCTGGCCAGGGAACTGGACCAGGCGGCGATGTCCACAACCGGCAATAACTGTCGATCTGGTGGCGCCACTAACCCTGGGGGGTCAGGCGGATCGGGCGCCTAATCCTGGTCGTTGGGATCAGGTTATCCACAATGCGACCTTGTTGTCCACAAGAAAAGGGGTGGTTATCCACAGGCATTCCTTCAGCGCACCCGAACCGGTTCGTAGAGCCGGCTACGCAAATTCGCAACCTGACGCGCCAGGTCCGGGTCCTGCTCCATCTCCGTGGCAATCTTGTCATAACCATACATGATGGTGGTGTGATCGCGGCCGCCCAGGGCCTGCCCGATCTGTGGGAGGGACGCATCCGTCTCCTCGCGCATCACGTACATCACGATCTGCCGCTGTAGGGCGATGCGCGCGCTGCGCGCGCGGCCGGTCAGGCCCGATACGCCCACTCCGAAATAGCCGCTAGCCACTTCCAGGATCGCGTCCAGGCTCAGCTTGCTCTGACTGGGCACAAGATAGGCCAACGCATCCTCGACGAGCGCGGGATTCAGCGGTCGGTTGAGCAGTTGCGCATGCGCCAACACGTTGTTCAACGCGCCCTCCAGATCACGGATGTTGCGATGGGCGCGCTGTGCAATCAAGGTGATGACGCTATCGGGCAAATGCTGTCCCATCGAGGCGGTCTTGGTCTGCAGGATCGCGATTCGGGTTTCCAGGTTGGGCGGTTGAATGTCAGCGATCATGCCCCAGCCAAAGCGGGAACGCAAGCGGTCCTCGAGCGTGGGAATCGCTTGCGGCGGCCGGTCACTGGTCAGCACGAGTTGGCGGTTGGCAGAGTGCAGGGCGTTGAATGTGTGAAAGAATTCTTCCTGAGTCTGCTCTTTGCCGGCGATGAAATGCACATCGTCGATCAGGAGGACATCGATCGTGCGGTATTTGGCCCGAAACTGATCGGTGGATTGCATGCGGATCGCGTCGATCAATTCGGTGGTGAACAACTCGGAGCTCACGTAGAGCACCCGCAGCCCGTGCGCCTGCACGAAATGCCCGATAGCCTGAAGCAGATGCGTTTTACCCAGTCCGCTGTCACCGTATAGAAAGAGCGGATTGTAGGCCTTGCCGGGGTTTTCGGCGACCGAAAGTCCCACCGCGTGCGCCATCCGATTGGCCGACCCGACGATGAAGTTGTCGAAAGTGTAGCGTGGGTTCAAACTGGCCCCGATCGTTGCAGATGCGCTGGCTGTGGCAGCCTCCTCGGCCGGCGCAAGGTCGAGCAAAGGACCTGAATAGGTTTCCGGCTCGCTGGCAATCGACCCAGGTTGGACGACGAAAGTGATATCCACGGCGTGTCCGACGATGCTGGTCAACGTGCGCTTGATCAGGGGGCGCAGCCGCAACGACAGCCAGTCTTTCGCATAGGCGTTCGCGACGCCGATTACGAAAGCACCATCTTCGTGTGTCAGACAAACCGTGTCCCGCACCCATGTCTCGTAGGTGCCTCTGGTCATTTGTAAGCGTAGCTGGCTACGCGCAATCTCCCAAATGTCTTGGGGGCGACGGGCCGAAGGCATTTCAGACGCGTACATCGCAAACCCTCTGATTCTCACGAATTGTGGCGGACGCAAAGCAAGACCGCGTCAGCGACTGGGCGCCCGGTCGCTCCCGAGAGCCCGGTTCTTCGATCTGTGCGATTTCGTGTATCCAGCGCGGCGTACTTCCATGCTCTTCGCGCAAGCCACACCAGCTTATGGGTACCAAAACGACCAAGTTCAGAACAGGTGAGACGGTGATTCGACCGCCTCTGGCAGAGTCTGGGGAACCTACTGTCCTATGGTAAAGATGAACCAGAAGCATGAAAATTCGAATGGGCGTTGTCCAACTGTGACGAAATCTATTCTACAGACGATCGGCGATGCGGGCAAACGGCAGTATGCGGCCAAGTAGCCGATCACCGGGTAGTTATGTTGAATGCGCCTCGCTGATACATTTGTTCTACGCGACTGCTTGTGTCGGAATTTGACTGGCACACCGCCAAGGCGTATGCAACCGCGTTCTGCCGTTCAATCTTAAAGTTAGATGTGACGCGATTTCCTTAAGATACCTTATGAAAAGCCTTGTAGTCACCCCCGCCCTATCTGATATATATCAATATTATCATAGTAATTGACAAGGAGCGCGGGTTGTGCTATAGTCCGTCTGCTATCAGTCTCAAGGTAGAATGGTGGCCGTCCAGCTGAGAACATGTTCGGTGCCCGCGGGGTCTTCAAGTGAGCGTCGAGGACACTCGGTGCGAGGAGCGCGCAAGTGCAGCCGGTTCGACGTCGTATCACCGAAATATTGAAGGAAGAGGGCGCGGCAACTGTCGCCGAATTGGCGGAGCAGTTGGGCATGGCGCAGGTCTCGGTGCGCCATCATTTGGATATCCTGGTCGGCGAGGACCTGGTGGAGTCGACCGGGGTGCGCCGGCACAACGGCGCAGGGCGGCCGAGCCAGATGTACGCGTTGACGGCCGATGCTGCGAAGCTGTTCCCACAGCGGTATGATGTCCTGGCCAGCGGGATCCTCGCAGAGATGAAAAATCTGCTTTCGGCCCAGGAATTGCGCGGACTGCTGGTGCGGCTGGCTGAGAGAACCTCGCGCGAGGCGCCGACACCTCTGCCGGGTCAATCGGTGGAGGATCGGCTGGAAGAGGTGACCGCTTTCCTCTCGGAGCGCGGCTATAGCGCGCGCTGGGAGTTGCGCGATGGTCATTACGAGTTGTATGCCTGTAACTGTCCCTACACGGGGGTCGCCGACGATCATCCCGAGCTGTGCGCGATGGATCAGACCATGATCCAGCGGTTGGTACCCGGGGCGATCCGCCTGGCATCGCGCGTCCTGGATGGATCATCCCATTGCACATACATCATCGAGCAAGACCGGGCGAACGGTCCAGGCGCTTGATGGGGCACGAACCACGTAGAACGCAGGCGTGGAGGCCATTGCGAACCTCTCACGAACCTTGCGCTCTACGTTTTTTCTCTCCGGGCTGTGTGAACAGACGACCGATGAGGTGGCAGGTTGGCCGACATCTTTGCCGACAACGCTGAGGCCATGTACGATTCCTACGGACGGCACTTGCATTACCTGCGGGTGTCGTTGACCGATGCGTGTAACCTGCGCTGTATCTATTGCATGCCCGAGGACATCGTTTTCCGCTCGCAGGCCACGTTGCTCCAAGCCGACGAGATTCTGACGCTGGTGCGCGTGGCGGCCAGCTTGGGCGTGGACAAGATCCGCCTGACCGGCGGCGAGCCCACCGTGCGCCGCGGGGTGGTGGATCTGGTGCGCGGGATTCGGACGGTGCCGGGCATCCGGCGAATAGCGATGACGACCAACGGCATCCGGCTGGCCGAGTTGGCCGGCCCATTGGTCGCAGCGGGTCTGGATCAGGTGAACATCAGTATCGACTCCTTGGACCCCACCAAATTCCGCAGGATCACTCGCCGCGGCGACCTGACGGATGTATGGCGGGGCATCGAAGCAGCCGAGACGGCCGGGTTGCGGCCTCTCAAACTGAACTGCGTGGTGACTCGCGGTTTCAACGACCTGGAGGTGGCCGATCTGGCTCGGCTCACGTTGGACCATCCGTGGCACGTGCGCTTCATCGAGATGATGCCACTCGGCAAGGTAGCCGATTTTCAACAGAGCCAGGTGGTGCCTTCGGCCGAGACGCGGGCGCGCATCGAGGCGGAGTTGGGACCGCTGACCCTGGCGCCGGAGCACGACGGCCACGATCCGGCCCGGCCCTATCGCCTGGCTGGCGCGCTGGGCCAACTGGGGTTTATCAGCAGTGTCACTGAACCGTTTTGTGAAGGGTGCACCCGGCTGCGGTTGACCGCGGATGGTAAGTTGCGCTTGTGCTTGTTGCGGGATGACGAAGTGGACCTGTTGACACCATTGCGCGCCGGCGCGGATTTTGCAGCGCTGCGCCGCATCGTGGCAGAGGCGGCTTTTCGTAAACCGTGGGGGCATCGGCTGGAAGAGCACGACATCGCCATGTCCCGCGAGATGAGTCAGATCGGCGGGTGATGGGCTAGTCGCGGGGCAGCACGACTGTTTGCCACAATTAGGGCTAAGGACTAAATAACTTACTCACTGGCTCCGGCAAATGAAGGGCGGACTTGCGCAAGTTATTCAATTCTCAGTCCTTAGCCTGGCCTATTGAGCAGGTACATAATTCACATCAGGGAGGATTTTCATGGCAGTTGCAACGATGGAAGAGACAACGCTGGTGGCTACGGCGCCGGTGACCTTGACGCAGCTTGCAGCGGACAAGCTGATCGAGATCATGGATGAGAAGGGCGTGCGGAACACACATGCGCTGCGGGTGTTTGTCAGCGGTGGTGGGTGCAGTGGCCTGCAATACGGCATGGCTTTTGACGACAAGCCGCGCGATGTTGACACGGTGTTCGAGCAGTGCGGCCTGCGCGTGGTGATCGACCCACAGACCCTGGGCTACATGTCCGGCGCCAGCATCGACTACGTGGACAATGTGATGGGCGGTGGATTCCATATCGAGAATCCTAACGTCGTTTCGAGTTGTGGCGCCGGCGGGTGCAGTAGTTGTGGGTAAATAGACGGGGAAACAAGTAGACAAGGAAACAAGGAAACAAGGACACAGGAAGATACATGAATCCTTGTCTACCTGTTCCTTGTCTACTTGCCTACTCTCATGGGGGCAACATGAAACCGGTCACGCGATACGATCTGCGCCAGATTGGCGACTACCTGTACGAGGTGCCCCAGTCCTTTCGGCACGATATGCGCGTGTCGGCGCGTTTTTACGCCGACGGCGAGATCCTGGATAAGGCGCTGGAAGATCGATCGCTGGAGCAACTGGTCAACACGGCTACTTTGCCCGGCGTGGTCGAGCCGGCCCTGGCGATGCCCGATATCCACCAGGGCTACGGCTTTCCCATCGGCGGGGTGGCGGCCACGCTTATGCCACAGGGCATCATTTCTCCCGGAGGAGTTGGGTATGACGTCAACTGCGGCGTCCGGCTGCTCGGCTCGCACCTGGACATCGAAGACGTCCGCCCCCACATCGACCGACTGGCCGACGCGATGTACCGCAGCGTGCCCAGCGGCATGGGGACCAAGGGTAACCTGCACCTCAACCAGGCGGAGCTGGACGAGATCCTGGCGAAGGGCAGCAAGTGGGCGCAGCAGGAAGGCTATGCCCGCCCGGAGGACGTGGCTCACACCGAGGAGCGCG
>MNXL01000068.1 GCA_001871755.1 Anaerolineae bacterium CG2_30_64_16 | reverse complement strand
CGCAATCCGCAATTCGCAATCCGCAATTCGCAATTCGCAATCCGCAATCCGCAATTCGCAATCCGCAATCCGCAATCCGCAATTCGCAATTCGCAATTCGCAATTCCAAATTCGCAATTCGCAATTCGCAATCCGCAATCCGCAATCCGCAATCCGCAATTCGCAATCCGCAATTCGCAATTCGCAATCCGCAATCCGCAATTCGCAATCCGCAATCCGCAATCCGCAATTCGCAATTCGCAATTCGCAATTCCAAATTCGCAATTCGCAATTCGCAATCCGCAATCCGCAATCCGCAATCCGCAATTCATCCTGCTGCTCAACCCGGACGCCGAACCGGTGGGGGACGCGATCGAGCAGATGACGCGCTTCCTGGCTGAGCATCCCGCGGCCGGCGGTGTGGGTGCGCAGTTGACCTATCCGGACGGCCGATTCCAGCACGGCGCGTTTCGCTTTCCCGGTCTGCTCCAGCTCTGGTTCGATCTGTTCCCCCCGCGCCCGCGGCGGTTGCTGGACTCCCGGCTCAACGGGCGGTATGGCCGTGGCCTGTATGCGGCCGGGCGCCCGTTCCCCGTCGATTTTGTCTTGGGCGCCGCGCTGATGGTCCGGCGGGAGGCGATCGAGTCAGTTGGGCTGCTGGACGAGGGCTATTTCATGTATGCCGAGGAAGTGGACTGGTGCTGGCGCATCCAGCGGGCCGGCTGGCCGTTCTATTGCCTGCCGACCGCCCGGGTGATCCATCACGGCGGGGCCAGCACGCGCCAGTTTCGCTCTCAATCCTTCCTCAATCTGTGGCGCAGCCGGCGCCGGCTTTACGATCGTTTCTACGGCCCGCTTCGCTGGTGGGTGGCGGCTCGCATCGTGCGTTTGGGCATGGCGGCCGAGGCGCGGCGAGCGCAGGCAGCCGCGGCGCGAGGGGAGATCACCAGGGATGAGTTGGCCGCACGGTTGGCAGCGGCAAGGGAAGTGGAGGCTTCGTTTGCAACGGCGTGAGCCTGACTCGAGGAATTGAACCGGTGTGCAGGATGTGGTAAGATAGCGTTGTGGGACTCGATTACGATGCCGAGATAAAGATAGTCGGAAGAGCAACGGCAGGATGGTCGTTATGGCGCGCAAGAAAATTGCGTTTGGCTGGTATGGTGGAAAGTATAGCCATCTGAAGTGGCTTTTGAGTCTGTTGCCTCCAGCGCATCACTACTGCGAACCATTTGGAGGGTCGGCAGCGGTGCTGCTCAACCGGGAACCTGCTCTCGTTGAGACCTACAACGACATCGACGGCGAGGTGGTGAACTTCTTTCGCGTTCTGAGAGAGCATAAAGATGAGCTCATCTACGCGATCGGCTTGACACCGTTCGCGCGCGAAGAATTCGTAGAAGCGATCAGGACTAATGGGAACGGCCGGGACCTTCCATCCCTCGAACGGGCAAGACGTTTCTTTGTTCGCGCCAGGCAGGTGCGTACCGGGTTGGCGCAAACCGCCTCGATCGGACGTTGGGCTAATTGCCTCCAAACCAGCCGTGCGGGGATGGCCGGCGCCGTTTCGCGCTGGTTGGGGAGCGTCGAAGGACTGGAATGGATTGCAACACGCTTGCTGCGTGTTCAGATCGAGAACGACTCGGCGATCAATGTGATCCAGCGGTATGACAGCCTCGGCACACTTTTCTACTGCGATCCGCCGTATCCTCATGATTCCCGTGGTGATTCCAAAGCCTATTAGTACGAGATGACCGACCTGGAGCACATCCAGTCACACGAGGTGCTCTCGCGGGTCAAAGGCAAAGTCGCCATCTCGGGTTATCATTGCGCCCTGATGGATACTCTATACAAAGACTGGAACGTCCACGAGGAAGGCTCCAAGAAAGCCCATTCTGTCAAGACGGAGCGGGTGGAAGTGCTCTGGACGAACTACTGAACCAAAGGATCAGCCGGGCCTGGGCTGATTTACTGAAGCAAGCTTGAGCATGCCTGATTCAACGCAACCCATTCCTATTCTCGCGGCCGTCATCCTGGCCAAAAACGAGGCCAAACACATCCGCGATTGCATCGCTACCCTGAGTTTTGCCGACCTGGTAGTAGTCTCCGATTCGTTTAGCGACGATGGCACAGCCGAGTTGGCCGGGGCGGCCGGAGCGGTCGTGTTGCAGCGACATTTCGACAACTTCGCAGGTCAGCGCAACGCGGCCATGGACGCGGTGCACGCCGAGTGGATTTTCTTCGTGGACGCTGACGAGCGGATCACGCCGGAGTTGGCCGAAGAGGTGCGCCAGGTGATCAGGCAAGGGCCGGAGGTGGGGTGGTGGGTGCCCCGGCACAACTACATCGCGGGCCGGCGGGTGCGCTATGGCGGTTTCTACCCCGACTATCAGTTGCGCCTCTTGCGCCGCGACCGCGCGCGCTACGACCCGGAACGACCGGTCCACGAGGTGGTGGTGTTGGATGGGCCGGCGGGCCAGTTGCGCAATGTGATGATCCATTATAACTACGATGACTGGGCTCAATTCCATGCCAAGCAGCGCCGCTATGCGCGCTTCGAGAGCGCGATCTTGCGGGACCGGGGCGTCAAGCCGTGGCCGCACAAGTTCATCACGATGCCGTTGCGCGAGACCTGGCGGCGCTACGTCACCCTGCGCGGCTACCGCGACGGTTGGATCGGGCTGAAACTGGCGGTGTGGTTGGGGATCTATTACGGCTTCATGCCGCACTGGTATCTGCGGCGCGGCGCGGCGGCGTGATGCCGAGTCGTTTCAGGATCCGCGGCATCCCGGCGTCGATGAGCGTTTCCAGCAAAGCCACGGTCCTGGCGTAGTCTTCGAGAGTGCTGCCGTACGGGTCGGCCACATCGTCGTGCCGCCCGGCCATCTCGCTGAGTAAGAACACTTTGCCGAGATGCTGCGGTGTCAGGTAGAAGAGCGAGCGCCGGTGGTTCTCCTCCATCACCAGCACCATGTCGGCCTCCGCCAGGAGCGTTGTGGTGACAGGTTGCGAGCGATGATCGGCCAGGGAAAGCCCCTTGTTGGACAGCACGGCAATGGCGTTGTCGCTGGCTTCCAGCCCCTCCCGCACCCACACCCCGGCAGACAAAACCCGGATCCGGTCCGAGAGCCCCAGGTGGGCGATGCGTTGGCGGAGCAAGGCCGTGGCCATCGGCGAGCGACAGATGTTGGCGGTGCACACGACGAGGATGGTTTGCATGATGTTTTGTTTCGCAAGGTGTGGATGATTGGCGGTTGCCGGGAAAAAGACGAACGACGAAGGGAAGGCGCTATCGTCGTTCGTCCCTGGCGCCGCCTGTAGGACTCAGGCCAGTTCAGGCTGGATCAGCCCGTAGTCGCCGCCGCGGCGGCGGTAGATCACGTTGATTTCGCTTTCGTTGACGTTGTAGAAGACGTAGAAGTCATGCCCCAGCAACTCCATCTGCTCGATGGCCTCCTCTTCGTCCATGGGGATCATCGCGAACCTCTTGACCCGTGAAATCCGCGGCTGCTCATCGGAGGCTTCTTCTTCCGTGATCAGGATCCCTTCTAAATCGATCTGTTCGGCGCCCCCGCGCTTGGCCCAGCGTTTCCCTTTGTAGCGATTGACCCGGCGCTGCATCTTCTCCAGGACTGCATCGATCGAGGCGAACATGTCGGCCGACGCCTCTTCGGCTCGCAGGATGGCTTGCTTGGTGCGCAGCGTGACCTGCGCGATCTGCCGATCCTTGGCCGCCCGCGTGTTCTCGACGGAGAGCTCCACCCGGGCGTCGATGATGTTGGGCAAATAGCGATCTAGCCGGCCGATCTTCTTCTCTATGTACTCGCTCAGTGACTCGGTAATTTCCAGGTTCTTGCCGGTGATGCTGAGTTGCATGGCTCCATGCTCCTTTCCGTATGTCGAAATAGGCATCCGGCGCTTCGCGCCTTTGGTGTGGAACCGAGAGGACTGGAACTGGTCGAAGCCACCCGGGCGCCTTTCTGTGGGTGAACGTCATTTTAGCCGCGTTTCAGGCAAAAGTCAACCCTTCTTGGGGCGGGTGCTGGTATCCCATCGAGTTGTTCCCGCAGGTGGTGCGGGACATCGTCAAGATCCTGCCCACCACATGGGCCATGCAAGGCATGTTGGACCTGGTCTTGCGCGGCCAGGGACTGGCAGGCATCCTGCCCGAGGCGGGTGTGCTGCTAGGGTTCGCGGCCGTGTTCTTCGGCGTCGGCATCTGGCGTTTTCGGTATGAGTAGGGGTTGGGAGTGCGGGGACCTCTTTCGGTTACCACCGCGGATTGCTTCTGATCTTGCGTATCGTGTCTGGGCTGGCCACGTAAGCCGTGATGAAAGTGGCCGCACTACGCTTGTTGTACACTTGCAGAACCGCCACAACGCGCTCGACTGAGAGCTTGTGAATGGGTAGGGCCACTTCGGTGAGTCGAGGGCACGGGGCATCAGCCATACAGGGCACTCTCCTCGCGGAGCAGAGGCAGGTCATGACTGGCCCGCACCGGCAGCCAGCCAAGCGCAGCTAAGTTGCGGATCGTCCAGGCGACTTCATCCTCATTGAGTGGGGGCTTGCGTCTCTGCTTCCAGGTCATCACGTTGTGAAGAACGTCCTGTTCCGTTGGACGGAGGTCCTGCTGGCGCAACTCCTCAGTGGCGTAGAGCACCGTCGCCACAATCTCGGCCTGATCGGTGTTCAGCCTGATGAAGAGATCGGCCACCCGCTCGACAAGCCGGTCCCAACGCCCCAGCTCCGACGCGTAGGCCCTGCGAGCGTCCGCAAAGGTAGGGCCGACCTTCACGGTGAAGGCGTTGCCCAACTTCTCCTCGCGGATCAAGCCATTATTGGTCAGTCGCGTGGTCCAGCCCTTGAGTTCTGGAGCAAAGGGGCCATAACTGCCTCGATGGTGCCGCAAGCCAGTGGGCAGGCCTTCACGGGTGGCAACGTAGGTTATCTTCTGAAAAATGACACGACCGACCGGCCAGTGGTAGGGCTGTTCCTCGATCCGCTGAAGAATTGCGACCAGCGCCACCCAGGCGGCGGGGATTCGCTCTGCCTGCGACAAGGGTTCTGCCACGCAGAGGAGCGCGCCCCCCAAGAACGCCGGTTCAAGCTGCTCGGCTACGGTGCCGTAGGGGGCATAAAGCTCGATCGGGATGTCCATGCGGTCTAGGTAACGATAGAGAGTCGGGCCCACGACCCGCCATTCTAGTTGGCCTTCGCCACAACCCAAGGGGGGAACGGCCAACGACGTAATGCCCCACTCTTTGTAGTGCGCCAGCAGATACTCCAGCCCGCGCACAATGGCGTCAAGTTTCGCCACTGCACGCCAATGGTCTTTGGTGGGGAAGTTCAGTACCCACGGCGGCAAGAGGGTTCTATGCAGGTAGGGCTGACCCAACTGGACCTCGCCGCGTTTGCAGCGCGCGACGTAATCCTGGAACATCTCCGGGAACCGTTTCTTGAATTCCAGTGCGATGCCCTTGCCCATCACACCTACGCAGTTGACTGTGTTGACAAGGGTCTGTGCATTCGAATCGAACAGGTTACCGATCAGCGCTTTCACCATGGTACCGTCTCCGTCATCTGAAGAACAGGTGCGCATCTACGGTCACGGCAAGTTGCGGCACGGCTGCGGTCAAGCGTGCCTGAGCCTCATCGCACGACACATACGCCCCCATGATGTACTCCGGTAGGACACGTTGCGGGATCAACACTTCGGCACACCGGACGCGTTTCTTGTTCCAGTAGGCGAATATGTCCGGGTCCGTCCAGTACTCGGCGAGAACAAGTGCCTTGTCCAGCTTCGCCAGGCCGTCCGGGGCAGGCCAGAAGGCAGTATAATCGCTGGCTGCGTTGCCGTCTGCAATCACCGCCCCAGGCAAGTATAGCACGTTTGTGCTGATTCTGAACACGCAGATTTCACTATGACGTTCTTTTCGCACGAACAGCATCGGGTTCCTGGCATGGATGTACAGATTGGCATAGTCGTGAAGCGGGCGTCCGCCTGGGAGGATACGCGTTGTTCGGCGATCCTGCACTTCGGGCATTGACAGATCGTGGTGGGCCAGCTTCTGAGCCAGGTGATGGCAGAAGATGCCCTTCTCCATGATCGAATGTACATCGGCGATCGAAGCGATGAAGTGCAGCTCAGATATGTCAGAGGGGTTCATCAAGGAACGATCACCTCATCACCCTTCCCGGCCCAATCCGAATCCTGGACCACCGCATCATCAGATCCAGCGCAGCATAGAGCTGTATGCGTGAACTCAGCGTGACGCGCACTCTGAGGGTGTGAGCGCATCGTCGCTGTGGCCCGGCGCCCAGCGCGCCCGCGCCAGGGTGAGCGCCCACACACTTCCCACCCCGCACGCCTTCAACGCGGCCGCGCTGGCCTCCAGGGTCGCGCCGGTCGTGCACACGTCATCGATCAGCAGGATCCGCTTGCCGGCCACGTCACCGCGGCAGACGAACGCGCCGCTGACGTTCTCGCGGCGCTCCTGCGCCCCCAGGGTAACCTGGGGCACGGTGGCCTTTTGGCGCGCCAGCAGGGTTTCCGCTACGGGAACACCCACCGCGGGGCCCAGCGCGCGTGCCAGCAGCGCCGATTGGTTATAGCCGCGCTCGGCCAGGCGTGCGGCGTGCAGCGGGACCGGCGCGATCAGGTCGACCGCAAGCCCAGTTGCCTGCCAGGCCGTGACCATCGGTCGGGCCAGCGCCGGCGCCAGGCCGCGGCCGTTGCCATACTTGAAGACGTGGATCACGTCGCGCAACGGTGGGGCGAAAACGGCCGCAGCCGAGATGCCATCGAGAGGCGATGGGGTGTGTTCACAGCTTCGGCAGAGGCCATCGTGGGGGTTCGGGTGGCCACAACGCCGGCAGACCGGTGGCCGGATCGGCTCGAATCGGGCCAGGCACTGCTCGCAAAGCAAAACCCCCACGCGGCCGCATCCGGCGCACCGTGGGGGGAAGATCAAGTCCAGCAGGAGGCTTCCGGCGTCCCGCAGTTGGGTCAGCCACCGGGCGCGTTGCACAGGCGCTTCTCCAGGCGTCCCCGGCATCCCTGCCTCCTCGCCGCGCGACGGCTCAGGTCGGCCGCGCCGCGCATTCATGATGAGGAGCGGCGCTATGTATCCTCTCAAAAAGGCGGGGACAAATCTGCTCAAGCCGAGTCCGTGACTCGGCGGGCGAGCGGCGGATTACGGATCCGCCTTGAGCTGCCCCGGACTATTGAGAGGATACGGCGCTATCGGCTTCCCAGAAATCCTTGCAGCGTGTTGACGATCCAGAGGCGCAAGTCATCTCCGGCGATCAACAGAATAGCCATCACGATGATCGCGATGAGC
>MNXL01000267.1 GCA_001871755.1 Anaerolineae bacterium CG2_30_64_16 | reverse complement strand
GGGTTTGATCCAGGCCGTGGGCGAGCGCGGCGTGGGGCGGGATGATCACAAATGTCGCCACGTAGAACCACACCAGGCCACCCAGAAAGACAAGCAGTCCCACCAGGACGCCCGGCCAGCGCGCCGACGCGGTCGAATGCCGGTCGCTGGTTGCGTCAGCCCCAGTCCTCCGCACGGCGACCCATGCGGCATAGACACCGACCATCGCGCCGAGCAGCGCGGTCCCCTCCTGAACAGCCATCAACAACGCTGCGGCGAGGACGAACCGGCCCCACTGCCGGCGTTCCGTCGCCCACAACGCCCAGGCGATCAGCGGGGGCGCCAACGGCAGCGCGTGAAACTCGGCGACCGCCGCGGCCTGGAGCGCGGGGACCAGCAGATAGGCCACCCCCAAAACCAGCGCGGCCCATTCGGTCCCCTTGTTCAAGCCACAAGCCCGCAGTTTGTGCCGAGCCAGCAGGAATAGCGGCCAGGCCGCGCTGGCCAATGCCGCGGCCTGCAGGACCAATAGCGCGCGCACGTCATCCCACAGCCAGAAAACCAGAGACACCGGCAGAAAGATCGGCTCGAAGTGATCGGTGAGCCGGGTGCTGACCCTGTCGCCGCGCATCTCCTGAAGGAAGCGGCCGTGCGCCGTGTTCCAGATGGCGAGATCCATCTGGCCGAGGTCGGACTTGTGTGTCAGATGCGCGTCGTGCAGGCGGATGCTATAGGCCGAGAACCAAACGGTGAAGGCCAGCATCAGCGCCAGGAGCAACGCCGCCGGTTGGAGGATTTTTCGAGATTTGTTCATCACTGGTCCACCGGGACGCGGCATCTTCCTTGACATGTCACATTCGTGGCCAACCTGGCCCGCCGGAGGCTGCAAGCCATCCGGCTACGACATGTAAGCCCCGCTGGGGCTGACTTTGAGGCCCGAAGGGCCTTTCACTTCGTAGCCCGATCCGTTCACGGTCGGGCGGACCCGCTTGTCGCGTCCGTTTCATGGGAAATCTGGCATTGGCAGATTTCTCAGCTTCCGAGGGCATGTTTTGGCCGGTCGGTAACCGAGCCACCGTGACGACCGGCGACGGCTCCAGGATCGTCGAGAAGATACCTTTCCAGGGCATAGGCGTCGATTTCGGCCACATCCTTGATCACGCGCGCGGGGTTCCCCACCACCACCTTGCCATCAGGCACATCGTGCACCACCACCGCGCCCGCGCCCACCAATGCATCCCGGCCGATGACAACCCCGGGCAGCAGGGTCGCGTTGGCGCCGATCTTGGCGCCAGGCAGCAGATGCGGGCCTCTCAGGTTCTCCTTCGCGCCGGGGCTGAGGGGATACAGGGCGTTGGTGAAGACGACACACGGTCCTACCCAGGCGCCTTCCTCCAGAATGGTGTATTCGGGGAGGAACACGTTGGAGTGGATGCGCACCCGGTTCCCGATCACCACGTGGTGCTCGACGATCGAGTGTGTGCCGATGCTCACGTCGTCCCCGATCTCGTTCGCTTCCCGGATCAGCACGCCGTGGCCGGTCTGGAACTGCGCGCCGATCCTGTTGCCCGCGTAGATCACCGTATGAGAGCGGATCACCGCGCCCGGGCCGATGGCCGTGGGCAGCTCGCCCGCCACGGCGCCACGCGGCGGTTCGCCGATGATCACGTAGTGGCCCAGGATCGCGCCCTCGCCGAGCCGGACATTGGGGTAGATCTGCCAGGTGTCGCTACACATGATCTCCGTTCCAGATGCCGTTCGTCATATCGACCGGCTGCCCTGTGCGCGCCGACTCGTACATCGCCAGCACCAGGGCGACCGACTTGCGCGCTTCCGGGCCACCGGTTTGCGGCTCCCGGTCCTCCCGGATAGCCGCGATCATGTCCGCAATCACGGCCTTGTGACTGGCGCCGTAGACCGACGGCGGATCAACCTGGTCGTGGGTGAGCAACTCGTGCTCGAGCTCCAGCTCCCCCTGGATCTTCCAGAGCACCTTGCGGTTGAGCGCAGTGCCCCCCACCTTCAGGGAGCCCCGTTCGCCAAACAGCGCCAGTGATCCCTCCAGGTTCTGCGGGTAGGTAATGGTCGAGCCTTCGACGGCGCCCATGCCGCCGCCCCGGAAGCGGATCACGGCTACACCGGTATCCTCGACTTCTATCTGATGCGCCAGGGTGGCCGTGTAGGCGAAGACGCTCGCCGGCGGCCCCATGAACCACTGGAGCGCGTCGATGTGATGGATCGACTGATTCATTAACGCGCCGCCGTCCATGGCCCGGGTACCGTGCCATTCGTCCTCGTAGTCGGCCTGCGGTCGATACCAGCGGACGGTGACATTGCCGAGCAACAGCCGCCCCAACCGACCGCTATCGACCACCCTCCGCAGCTCCTGCATCGGCGGGTTGTACCGATTTTGCAGCACCACACTGAGCTTCCTGCCCGTCGCGCGCGCCACACCGATCATCCGGTTGGCGTCTTCTAACGACAGCGCCATCGGCTTCTCGACGACCACATCCTTGCCTGCCGTCATCGCCTCGATCGCCATCGCCGCATGGAGACCGCTCGGTGTGCAGATGTTGACGACGTCGATGTCGGGACGATCCAGTAACTGACGATAGTCTGCATAGGCCAGGGCGTCGTGCTCCTGCGCGAACCGATCCGCCCGCGAGGTCTTGATGTCCGCAACTGCCACCAGGGTCGCCCCCGGCAATTCGCTGATAGACTGAGCGTGCCGAGGGGCCACCCGTCCACAACCGATCAATCCGAATTTCAATGGGTTCTTCAAGATGCACGCACTCACATAGATTCTCATTCGGCCAGGCCCACTCGCTCGGGCCGGTCTCCTGACCGTGCCCGGCTCGCCCGGCGGCTCAACCAATTGCCGAAAAACGCCACCAGCAGGTCACGTAAGGCAATCGCGATCCGATAGCCCAGCGCGATGGTCGAGATGGCGGCAAACGGAAACTGACTGCCCAACAGCACAGCCAGCGCCCCTTCTCGCACCCCGATCCCCGTGGGAACAAAAACCGCAAGAAACCCGATCAGCCAGGCCCCGACATAGGCGGATGCAACCAGCGGCGCGGCCGACCACGACACCGCCCCCAACCCACTGACGAACAGCACGAAGCCGGCGCCCAACAAGAAATGCCCCACCAGGCGCGCGCCAAAGAACGCCAGGATGGTGCGATAGGTCAACTGCAGCGTCAAGGGTGGTTGCCGGAGCAGGCGCAGCCCAAGATTCAGCAACCGCGTGAACACCGGAGGGATCAACGCGACCAGCGAGCCCAGCACCGCCAGCGCCGCCAACACCACGTAGGCGGTCGGCGGTCGCTCCAACCGTAGAGCCAGGGCCAGGATCAAGAACACCGACGCGCTCAGCACCTGCAGCCCCATCTCCAGGCTCACACTGGCCGACATGCGCCGGCCACTCACGCCGATCTGGCGGCCGATGACGACGCGAGCCGCGACATCCCACACCCCCCCGGGCAGATAGCGCGCGAGCTGCGCCTGCAACCACAGCGCGATCCCTTGCCACCACGGCAGTCGCTCCCCCATCACCCACAGGATCCGCCACCAGATCGTGGCTAACAGCACAGCCTGGAGCACCAGCATAACCATCGACAGGCTTAGCGCAAGCCATGAGATCCGCCATTGAAAGGCGGCCACCTGGTCCCAATTGCGCCAGACAACCCGCGCCCAAAAGACCAGGATAATCAGCACGACCAGCAGTTGGAGGAGGACGCGGAGCTTCCGTCGAGACATCAGTCGAGGTATCCCAGCGCGATCAGCCGGTCGCGCACCTGCGCCGCTTCCGAGTCGGTGTAATCCGACAGATCAGGAGGGTCGCTCTGCTCATCATCGTCTGGCGCGGCGGATTGATAGCGACTTGCGAGCTTGGGCGGCCGTTGGGCGAGCAGGGTCGGCTCGAACAGCGCATCGATCACGCGGCTATCCATGTCGGCCGGGATGGGCTCATGCAGCGCGTATAGAATTGTGGCCGCGGCGTCCAGCAGGCGGGCCGTGCCGATCTCCACGCCGCGGCGCACACCCGGGCCGCTCGCCATCACCACGCCCTCCAGCTCATGCTGGCCGGACTGATCGGCGGCGAAGTGCATGACGGAGCCCAACGGCGCCACGATATCATCTCCTCTCTGCCAGTCGGCCGTGACCACGTGATAGCGGCAGTCCTTGACGCCTACGATGTCCGGCCCATCCCCGACATACGGGCCGTGATAGAGATCGGCCCCGCGATAGATCGTATGGAAAACCGGCGTCCCCGAATCAGGGTTGATCAGCCCGCGTAGGGCCGCGATCAGTTCATCCTGGAGCGCCGACGCGGTCGCGCCGGGCGCCACGATGCCCGCGGGCTCGCGCCCCTGCAAGTTCAAGTAGATATTGCCCATATTGCCCAAGGCATAGGCCCGCGTGCGGGTCCAGTCGACCTGCGCAAACGCGACCGAAGAGTAGAGATCGCCTTTCAGCCGCGGAAAGCGCGCAAAGGCCCACTGTTTGACCTGGGCCAGCGCCGGATTCGCCAGCAAACTGCGCCCCTGCCGCAACGCCGAGCGCACCACCAGTTGTAGCCACCGGCGGACATCCCGCGGCACACCGGACTTGAGGGTCAGATAGCCCTGGTGCATGAGCCAGCGATTGAGATAGACCGCCTTCTCCATGCCGCCGAAGCCATGATCCGACACGATGAACACCGTGGTGCGCTCATCCACCAACTCCGCCAACAGTTCGCCCACGGCCGCGTCCAACTCCCGGTAGACGCGGGGGAGCACATCGCCAAACGCCGCAGCCAGTTCGGGGGTGTGGAGGGGATGGTTGGGGTCCCAGTGCTTCCAGAATTTGTGCGCCAGGCGATCGCTGGCGCCGTACACGGTCATCAGGAGATCCCAGGGCCGGGTGCGGGCCAGATGGAGCGTCGCGCAGGTGCGCAGCCGGATCATGCGCAGCGCCGCCTCGACCGTGTCTGCCAACTGGTCGTCGCTCAGTTGGCCGCGCTCGATATCGACGTCGATGACGTAGTCGCCACACGCCTGCCGCAGCTCGGCGTACAAGCCGGGGGGATAGGTGAAATCGCTGTGCACACCCGGGCTCAACAAGCCGCCGATCAATACCCCGCGCACCGGCTGGGGCGGATAGGTCATCGGCACGTTGATGACGATCACATCTCGCCCGCGCTGGCTCAGAAGGCGCCACAGAGACGGCGCGCGAATGCTGTGGCCGTTGACGTAGCTGAACTGGTAGGTGCCCGGCCGGCGCTGTTGGAAGCCGTACACGCCGTGCCGGCCATTGTTCTGGCCGGTCATGAAGGTCGCCCAGGCCTGCTCGGACGAGGGCTGGATCGTGGATTGCAGGACGCCGGCCGCGCCGTTTTGCATGAGGCGCTGCAGGTTCGGCAATTGGCCCGCGGCCGCCAACGGGCTGATCAGGCGGTACGTGGCGCCATCCAGGCCAATCACCAGCACCCGGGCCGATTCTGGGGCGTGTGTGGACCGCTGATTTGGCTCTACCATCTTTACTATCTGTCCTGAAAATGGCCGCTCGCCAGACCCTTCGGGTTTCGGTCACGCCGAGAACGAGATATACGCCGTGAATGCCGCGACCGCACAACCCCGAAACCCGAAGGGTCTGTCCGATTTCATTATAACTGCGGTCACCCATTGCGACAATTCTGACCGCCAGGGACTACACCTGGGCTTCAATCTGACCCGTTCGCATCCGGCCGGCCGTAAAGCGCCAGCGTTTGCTGAACCACGGCCGGCCATCCGAAATGCTGACGCGCAAAATCGTAGCCCGCCTGGCCCAGCCGTTCGGTCAGCGCGTCATCCCCCAGCAGGCGATCGATGGCCGCGGCCAACGCCGCGGGATCGCGCTGGGAGACCAGCAGACCGGTCTCCTCATCCGTCACGATGTCGGAAATACCGCCCACCTGGGTTGCCACGACCGGCTTGCGGTAGCGCATCGCCTCCAGCGACACCATGCCCAGCATCTCGGTGTCACCGGTGCTGTCCACGATAGCCGGCAGCACGAAGATGTGACAGGCCGCGTATAGCTCGTTGAGCCGCTCATCGGAGATCCGCCCCATGAGCTCGACGCGGTCTGCGAGATCCAGGCGGCGAATCGCCGCCTGGATCTGGGGCCGCTCGTGCCCCTCGCCGACGATGACCAGCCTGGCAGCGGGCCGTTGTTTGAGCAGCGCCATCGCCTCGACCAGGAAGATGTGCCCCTTACGCGCCACCAGCCGCCCAACGGTCAGAATCAACCCGCGCTCCGTGGGCCAGCGCGCGGCCACTGGCGGCAGGACGATGCCATAGGGGATGATGCGCGGGGTCACCCCGGTGACGGTAACCACCTCCCGCGCGGTGAAGGAGGAAATCGTGGCCACATCGGCGCATTGGCCGGCGAAGTAGCGCAAAAAGGGGCGCGCCAGCGGAAACCGCTTGCTCATCACCAGGTCCGCGCCGTAGAAGGTTGTCACCAGGCGCCCACCGCCGGCCCAGCGCGCCACCAGGCCCAACAGCCCTTGCGGCATCGGCCAATGCACGTGGATCACATCGTAGCGCCGCCGGCCCATCCGCCACGCGGCGCAAACCCCGGAGATGAGATAGAGCGGCAATGCCAGCAGGTAGAGCGGGTTCCGGCGGATCTTGTTGGGCGCGCCCTCCTCGTGCGTCAGCGTCTCCCAGCGGGCGGGGGCGTAGCGAAACCGCTGCACGTGCATCTGGTAGATCTCGTGGCTGCCCTGGCCTCGAAACGCAGGGGCCAGGGCAGCCACTGTGAAGCCCTGCTGGCGCAGCAATCCAAGCAGCTCAACCAACCAGGGAGAATGCGGGTCGCCGGGCCAACGCGGGAAATTGGTAGTTATGATCAGGAGTTTGGTCATCACAGGTCCACAAAACGCCGAACCCTGCCACTTAGTTAGTTCCAGAAAAATACTCATCCCAGAACCTCCTGAGATTCCCAGGAAAACCGGCGATCTTGGGACATCTATTTTTCTGGAACGGCCTTATCCGACAGGGTCCGGTTATCCTTAAGGCCGACAGGTATCCTCTCAATAATCTGGGAGCTGTGGCTCGGTCATAGCCCCCATGCCACTAACTTTTTTCGCTACTACTCAGGCATCCTCCTTTTCTAACCACAAAGACACCAAGTCACCAAGTTTCTGGGGTTATGTGCCAGGGCCGGATAGTGTTTGACAAGATTCTCTTTGTGTCTTCGTGCCTTTGTGGTAGAAAAATGGGGCCAGCCTGAGTAGTAACCTTTTCTCGCTGGCTATGGCCGGTCTCCTGACCGAGCCACCGGAAGTCTCGCCGGGGCAGCCAAATTGGGCCGCCGGAGCGGGCACGGTCGGGAGACTGCATCGTGAGCGGCTCTCCTGAGCCTGTCGAACGGCGGCCCGAGCGAGGGGCGAATGTTAGTGACATTGGGTCACAGACCGGCCCCAGCATACCCCGAAAAACTGAGAAGATACGCCTACAGCAGATCTTCAACCCGGATCGCGGAACGCGACTCGCCGCGGGGGCTGCCTGGGCCCTCGATTGACACCTGCCCCGACCCGGCCGTGTGGCCCTGCATCCGCTTGAGGTCTTGCAGATCCTGCTCCAGGCGACGCAGGCGCTCGCTCTGGCTGACGATCAGTTCGGTGATAAAGCCGATCAGGATCAAGGTCAGACCGGCCAGGCCGATGACGCCCGCGGCGATGAAGATCGGCCGCAATTGCTTGCCTTTGACGAGCCAGAGCCCCAACAGATAGGCAAAGACCAGCAGCGAACTGGCCGTAGCGGTCAGACCCAGCCCGCCGAAGAAGCGCATCGGTTCCCGGCTGAAGGTGAGCAGGAATTTGATCACCAACACATCCAGCAGCGATTTCGGGATGCGCGCCAGGCCGAATTTGGAGCGGCCGGCCCGCCGACGATGCCAGGGTGTGGCGACCTCGCCGATCCGGTAACCCTGCTGCGCCACGATGTGCAGCAGAAAACGGTGCCAGTCGGAACGTAACGGCGGCAGGGTCTCGATCACTTCCCGGCGAAACCCCTTCGTCCAATTCAGATCGTGCACGGTCAACCCAAAAAGCCCGCGCGACACCAGATTGTAGATGCCCGAGGCGAACACCTTGCCTTCTCGACGCCCCTGCCGCCAACCCGCTACCGCATCGTACCCTTCCTCCAGCTTGCCCAGCAGCAGCGGGATGTCGGTCTCCGGGTCCGCCTCCAGATCCGCAGGCAGAAACAGGACGAACGCGCCGCGCACCTCACGAAAGCCGGTCCGCAGCGCGGCGGTCAACCCGAGATTGCGCCGATGATGGATGACCCGCAGGAAGGGGTGCTTTGCGCTGAGCTCGTCAGCGATCTGGCTGGTGCCGTCGGTAGAACCATCATCCACCAACACCAGCTCGCCCGCGCCTTCGGGCAAGTCCAACGCGGCGAACGCGCGCGCCACCCGCGCCACCAACTCGGCGACGTTGTCCGCTTCGTCGCGCGCGGGCACGAGCACCGAGACGCGCGGCATCTGGTCTTGGGGGTCTTGCATAGTGTGCGACATCTCCCGGGTCGTCACTGCTGCGATCCTTCGTCCGCCAGGAACGCCAGCACGGTTTCGGCCACTCGCTGCTGCTGTGCGGGCGTGATCTCGGGGAACATGGGCAATGAGATGATCTGATCAGCCACCATCTCGGCCACCGGGAAGGTCCCGCGCGGCAGCCCCATCTCCCGATATGCCGGCTGTAGATGCATCGGGATCGGGTAGTGGATCACGGCGCCGATCCCGTTCGCAGCCAGATGCTCGAGCAACGCATCTCGCCGCGGCACGCGCACGGCATAGGCATAGTACACGTGGCGATTGTCCTCCCGGGCAACCGGTGTCATGACCGCGCTGTCCGCAAACAGCGCATCGTAGCGCCCCGCCGCAGCCTGTCGCGCCGCCGTCCACGCCTCCACGTGAGGCAGTTTGGCGCTCAGGATGGCCGCCTGGAGCGCGTCGAGCCGATATGCCCAGCCTAACTCTAGATGCGCGTACTTGCCGATCCGGCCGTGGTCGCGCAGCCGCCGGACACGCGCCATCAGCGCTGCGTTACTGCTGGTGACCATGCCGCCGTCGCCGTAACCCCCCAGGTTCTTGCTCGGATAGAAGCTGAAGCAGGCGAGATCGCCCATGCTCCCACAACGCCGTCCGCGATGCTCGGCCGCGTGCGCCTGGGCCGCGTCCTCGATCACCCAGAGCCCGTGAGCCCTGGCCACGGCCATGATAGCATCCATGTCGGCCGCCTGTCCGAACAGATGCACGGGGACGATGCCGCGCGTGCGGGAGGTGATGCCGGCCTCGATCTTGCTCGAATCGATATTATAGGTGTCGGGCGTGATATCGACAAAAACGGGGGTCGCGCCGGCCTGCTCGATCGCCTCAGCAGTCGCATAGAAGGTGAAGGGGGTCGTGATCACCTCATCACCGGGCCCAATCCCAGCCGCCAACAGCGCCAAATGCAGCGCGGCCGTCCCGGACGCCACGCCGGCGGCCTCGCTCACACCGACAAAGCGGGCAAATGCGGCTTCGAAGTTTCGCACCTCCGGGCCCATGATGAAGCTGGTGTTCTCGATCACCCGTTGAATCGCGGCGTCGATTTCGGACTTGATGCTGGCATACTGTGCCTTCAAGTCCACCACGGGGATGTCCGTCATCCGAAAACGTCTCCTCTTTGGAGATCTCGGCGCCTGCCCTGCAATCCAGGCACACGTTCTCTAGTGTTGGTGCAGAGGGCCTCATCGGTGTCATTCTGAGCGGCATGATCCCGACAAGACCGCAGTAGAGCCAACAAAGCGAAG
>MNXL01000307.1 GCA_001871755.1 Anaerolineae bacterium CG2_30_64_16 | reverse complement strand
GGTCAGGAGACCGGCCACAGCGAGCGATTCCCCGAAGAATTGAGAAGATACCAGCCCAGAATAGTCCCAAGCCGTTCTGACAACACCCCCGCCAAACTTCAGCGCGGAGGCCCGGCGATGGCTATTCCCCAGGAGGGATCCCGATGCCATCTCACAATCCGTGGACGGCGGGCACACCCATCACTGGCGTCCCGGCCGATAGCCACGAGCCGGCGCTGGCCCTGGTCGGTGAGCAACTGCATCTGACCTGGACCAGCAACCGGGTGGTCTATCATGCCTATCTAACAGCAGAGGGCTGGAGCTCACCCGTGCGGCTTGCCAGCGGCGAACAGTCGACGTTAGCAACGGCCGGCGATGGCCGGCTGCATTGCCTGTTCGTCAACCAGTTCGCGGGCAACTACGAGATCTACTACGTTTCGCACGATGATAACGGATGGTCGTTGCCGCGCAACCTCTCGCGGACGAGCGGTATCTCGACGCATCCCACGCTGGCGATCGCACCCGATGGCGCCCTGCACGCGGCCTGGGCCGACAACACCCCCGGCTACTCAGTTATCTACCACGGCCAACTGCACGAGACCTTCTGGAGCAGTGTGCCGATCCCCAACGGCCGCGGCAGCATGCCGGCGCTGGCCATCACGCCCAACGGCGATCTGTACCTGGCGTGGCAGGACCGGCTCTCCGACACCGGCCGCTTTGAGGTCTTCGGTAGCATCCACTGCAACGACGCATGGAGCATCCCCGAAATCGTTTCCGACGCGCCCGACGCACACTCCCTTGCCCCCAGTCTGGTCACCAATATGCAGGGTGGCTGTCACATGGTCTGGCAGGAGGAAAATGCCGGCATCTACCGCGTCCGGCACGCTGATCGACGGCCAAACAGTTGGGCCACACCGGTCGACGTCTCGGAGACCGACTCGGACTGCCGCCTGGCCCGGATCGCGGCCAACCGCCAGGGCTTCCTCCAGGCAGTCTGGCTGGAAGGTCAATTGCTGCGCCACCGTGTCCGATCCCCAGAGTACGACGCGGCCTGGTGGGAAGCCGAAACCGTGAGCAGCGAATGTCAGGGTCTCAGCGATCTCGCGCTCGCCATCAGCCGGGCCGGCACAGTCCATCTGGTCACGTGCGGCTTCGACGGCGCCGGATCCCGTCGCCTCTCCTACATCCAACGAGAGCCTGTTTTCAAATACTCAACCTTCGTGCCGGTTGGGTAGCGCGGTCCGGGCAGCCACGAGGCGGCGCTCCAACAAAACCAGCCGCTGCGCCAGTTGCGCATCCGTCCCGCGAGTGCGAGCCCGGTGTTTGCTGAAGGCCAGCTCGGTGGCGGCCTGCTGAAGCTGACTGACCATGCGGGCCGCGGACCAGCCGCCAGCCTGCCGCGCCTGCTGCAACATGCGCCAGCGTCCACGCAAAGAGGACAACATTTCGTGTTCCGGCGCTGTCAGCAGCCGTCCCACCTCATCGGCCAACTCGAAGCGCAGCCAGCGCTGCTCCTGGCGCAACGCCAGCCAGATCATCACCACGACCAGCAGCACGCCACCGGCGTCGCCTACAAGGCTTAGCAAAATGGCGGCTGTTTGCGTGCCAGACAGGGAGGTACCCAGGTTGTGCACCGCATGGGCCACGATTGCCCCCGTCAAGCCCAACAGCGGCCCACCATACCGCCCCCACCGTCCGTGCGCCATCCGCGCGTAACCCAATCCCGCGCCGGTAAACGCTGTGAAGAAGGCGTGGTTCAAGCCAAAGACACCGCCGCGCAGAAACACGACCGCTCCCCACCCGCCCCACCCGCCATCGAGCAGTGCGCTCATGAAGTAGAGCAGGTTCTCGGTCATCGCGAAACCAAACCCGATCATCGCGCCGTAGAGAATGCCGTCCAGTACGTCGTCGAATTCGCCGTGCCAGAAAAGCAGGATCAGCAGCAGCGCGCCCCCCTTCGCCAGTTCCTCCACGAAGGGGGCAACCGCGCTGGCGGAGATCACCTCGCGCACCAACCCCTGACCCAGGCCATCGCCTGGAGCACCGAAAAGGGCCTCAAACAGCAACGCCAGGAGCACGGCGGGCAGCGCACCCCACACGAAGGATGCCACCAACAGCGGGATCGGTTCGCGCTCGTAGCGATCACACCACCAGACCAAAGAAGCCCAGATCGCAGTCGGGATGACGGCCGCAAGGATGGACAGGAGGAGGCCGAGGATGAAGGTCGCCAGGTCCAAAGGATGCCTCCATGGGGTGCGTAGTACTTTGCGGCGGAAATCCTTGTGCAGTTGAAGGGTGTGCGCAAAGTACTTTAAACAGTTGGGCGGCGTGTTCTGCAACTGCCAAAGGACTTACGCCCAACTGTAGTAGTGAGAGCGAACGGCCGCGTTACAGCCGCTTTCTTAGTTTGGCAAACGTGCTGCGCCAGTGCGGCCAGACACCGCTCAACCGCCCGCACGCCTGGGCCTGGGCCAGCGCGGCGAGGAATGCATCCGATCGATCCTCGAAGGGCGGCACGGTTAGATAGGCGCGACCCACTTCGCCGAGCGTGTGGGCATCGCTGCCCGCAGTGATCGCCTTGCCATGCCGCGCGGCCAGCGCCGCGGCATGCTCGTTATCGGCCGCCGAAAGACAGCGGGCATTGAAGACCTCCAGCGCGTCCACCCGGTCGATGATCTCCAGAGTGTGCCTCTCCCCCAGTGCGGAATTGCGATAGCGATCCACCGGGTGCGAGATGCTGATGACCGCGCCCTGCGCCCGTAGCCGATGAATGGTCTCGTCCAGCGACAATCCCGGCGGCACTCGCTCCTGAAGGAAGTACGCGATCAGTTCGCCCCCGGCCGCAGTGTCGATCTCCTGGCCGACGATGATCAGATCGGGCGCCAACTGTTTGGCGACCAGCGCCCCCTCGATGGTGTTGTGATCGGTGACTGCGAGCCGGTCGATTCCAACCTCCCGGGCGCGAGCAATAAGCGCAGCCGGCCCGGTCAACGAGTCGGGCGAGAAGCGCGTGTGGGTGTGCAGATCGACGCGCCAGGCGGCGACCGCGGGTCGGGCTGTATCAACTCCGCTCATGCCGCCGGCCCAGGAGCAGCAAGCCGCCCGCGATCAGCAGGCCCAGCGCGGTGGCGCCGGCGATGGCCGCGGTGCGCGGCTCGACACCCGGCATGACCACCTTGCCATCACCGTACTCGCGGAATTTCTGGCCCCACCTGGTGTTCAGCGCGGCCGCGACCCGCTTGCGACCTACCACCGGGTACCAATAGACGTTGTGGTAGAAGTTGGACGCAAAATAGCTCCAAGGCACAAGCGGGGAGCGCAACAGGATGTTCTCAAAGGGTTTCAGCGGGCCGTGGTAGATCAACTTCTGGCCCTTGCTGGCAAAGGTGTCCTCCTGGACAAAGCGCCAATCCTCGGCCGACACATCATAACCGACGACCTCGATCTCCTTGGGATCACCCACGCCCAAGCCAAGCTCATGTCCCAGTCGGATGAACTTCAGATCCAGCGGGTTGAAGCCCTGGATCTTGGCCGAGATCGCGTCGATCGCCACCTGGTCGGCCGAGGCCAGCAGGATGTCCTTCTCATACCAGCGCATGGCGCGCGGCCCTGGGCCGTCCCCAGCAAAGGTGCCGTCCATCACCGCAAACAGGCCGCTATGGATCTCCTGCTGGATCGCCAGCAGATCGACCACGGTCTCGTGGATCACGCTGTGGGTCCAGTGGCGCTTTTCGTTGAGCAGGCCGCCGAACGCGTTCTTCATCGCACCGGTGATCGTGGTGAAGACGTGGGTCTTCACGGTCGGCAACTGGATGATGTTCCTGTCGAAGAAGTACTCGGGCAGCAGGATGCCATCGGGGAAGATCTTATCCAACACCAGCATCGGCGCCTTGGGTGTGTAGCGTACCCAACGCACTTCCGGTTCGTACAGATGGACGTTGCGCAAGCCATAGTTGTCCACCACGGCTTTGTGTTTGTTGTTGCGCTCACCGACGTAAGCGTCCACCACGACCGTCTTGTTGTGGGCCGCCGAGAGATTCGTGTACCCGTCGGCCTTAAGTTTGCGGATCACGCCCTCGATCTGCCACGGCGTGCTCGAACACGCCGGGTACCAGGTCTGCCAGGAAATGTTGATCTTCAGGATCGTCTCATGGTTAGTGGGCAGCGCGGCGCGGTGGCCGGCCATCTCCATCAACCGCCCGATATCGTCGAGCACTGTCTCAGGGCTGGTTCTCAGAACGGCCACCTTGCCCTTGCCTGGGAAATTGCGTGGGATCATCTGCTAACCTCCTGGAATGCGCCACATGGCGTCCCATGCTTCATCTAGAATGTCAAGCGTCAGTATATCGTAACTGGGGAGTGTTGTCCAAAAGCCCGGCCGCTACGCCGTACCCTTTCAAACTAGAAAACGTCGTATGAAATGACAGCGGCAGGCTGGCCGCGGGGCCTGCAAGTTGCCCGATCGACAAAAATATGATATGATATGGTATATTAGGTAAAGTATTTGCCATGCTGGGGGCGGCGTTCGATCCGATTTGGACACACCCAACTCAAAACCGTGTAGGGGCACACGATGACAGCTCGAGACCTGGTTGAAGTCGCCACCGACCTGCTTGACCACCTCAACCATTTTTCACACAGAGACGACTCCAAGACCTTCTGGCAACGGGCCTTGACCTGGCTCCAGGAGCAGACCTGCGCCAACGGGGCCTGGCTGGAACTCTCCGCACCAACGCCGCTGGCCCTGTGCGTCGGCGAGCTAGACAAGACCAGCCTGGCCTTTGCTCAGACATGGGGTACCGAGCCGGCACTGGCGCCCGAGGCCGGGTTCGAGGTTCACCGGCTCGCGGACGCGACCTTGCTCTGCGTGTGGTTGCATGCCCCCGCGTCCGCGGGGGCTGCACCGACGCGAGGCCCCCGTCCTCGCGGCCGCGGGGACGGATCGCTGGATGCCGGCCCCCGCGGCCACGGGGGGCCGGCCTGGGCCGATGTACCGGTCGGCTATCTGGCGCTGAGCTTCCCGCCCGAGACGTCATGGCCCGACAACAAATGCACCCAGTTTCAGGGAGCCATCCAGGCGCTGCACACCCTCTCGCACCAGGCGACCACGCTGGCGCAAACCCAGGACCGCCTTCATCGCTTCCAACATCTTTACGAGGTTGGTCAGGCCATCTCCTCCACGCTGGACCTGGACCAGGTCTTGAAGCAAAGCGCTGACCGCGTCACCGAGGTGCTGCGCGCCGAGGCCAGCACGCTGATGCTGGTGGACGAAGACAAACGCGAGCTGGTCTTCAAGATCCCGGCCGGGCCGGCCGAACATGTGCTGCGTGAACAGCGCATGCCCATGGACAAAGGGATTGCTGGATGGGTGGCCACCCACGGCGAGCCGGTGATCATCCCCGATGTCGACACGGACAACCGCTTCTACACCCAGATCGACACCTTGAGCGGGTTCCGCACCCGTTCGATCATGGCCGTGCCGTTGCAGGTCAAAGGCAAGATCATCGGCATCGCGGAGGTGATCAACAAGATCGATGGCGGTTCCTTCACGGCCGACGATCAACAGTGGCTGAGCATTCTGGCTCCGCTCATCGGGGCAGCCATTGAAAATGCCCGCCTCTTTACTGCGCTGCGCGAGGAACACGATCGCATCATCGCCGCTGAGGAGCAGGTGCGTCACGAACTGGCACGTAACCTGCACGACGGCCCGGCGCAGATCCTCTCGGCCATCATCCTGAACATCGACATGGCCCGGCGCCAGTTAGCCGCGCGGCCGGAGAAGATGGCCACCGAGCTGAACTTTCTGGAGAGCCTGGCCCAAGAGGCCAATCAGGAGGTGCGCGGGCTCCTGTTCAGCCTGCGGCCGCTGGCCCTGGAGAGTCACGGCCTGACCGCTGCGTTGACCCAACTGGTAGAACGCGCCAGACCGCACACCACGTACGAAATCCATCTCGATTTCAACGCCCTATCCAGCACGTCGATCGCGCCCCGCGTATCCAGTATGCTGTTTGTCATCATTCAGGAAGCGCTCAACAATACCACCAAACACGCCAGCGCCCAAAACGTCACCATTCGGCTGGGGACATCAGCAGAACACCTGTGGGCCGAGATCGAAGACGATGGTGTGGGGTTCGATGTCCAAGAGGTCGATGCCCACTACAACCAACGCAACAGCTTCGGGTTGCTGAACATGCGTGAGCGCGCCCGGCTCATCGACGGCGGGATCGCCATCCGGTCGCCGCGGCCCGGCCAGACAGCCGGTACCCAGGTCCGCGTCGAGGTGCCGCTGGAGCGCGCTTGCTCGACCGGATGAGCGCCCACTCTTCCTCGGCCCCTCCCTCGCAGGGGGGGCGAACTCGCGTTGACAAACGTCACGCGATATTTTGAATTGCTGCGAAACTCCCTACACGTGCAACTTGACACTCCCACCGAACAGAGTATAATGACCTCAAATTCTTTGGTTTCTTGGGGATTCTTATGAAACTCACGCGCCGCCAGGAAGACTTTATCCATAAGATGCTCGATCTTTACCGCGAGTTGCAAGGGCCTATCCACTACACAGTGATGGCCGAGCGGTTGGGCGTCAGCCGATTCACCGCCTATGACATGCTTCGCCTGTTGGAGGAAAAGGGACTGGTGATTTCCGAGTATCAACTGGCGGAAAGCAAGTCGGGGCCGGGGCGTTCGGAGGTCGTGTTCATACCTTCTCCCGAAGCCCATCGGCTGTTTGCCAGCCTTGCCGGAGAAACCGCCGGCGAGGGCTGGGAAGCGATCAAAACGCGTGCGTTGGAGAAGGTGCGCGCCGGCGAGTTGTACGACCAAGAGCTGATCAAGGAGGTGCTGGCCCGCACTCCACCTGAAGGCCCGGGGCCGTTGCGTTACTGCGTCGAGGTGATGACGATCGCCGCATTGCGACTGAGAAGCAGCGCCGGACGGCGCCTGCTGCTGGAATACCTGCCTGGAATCTTACCGGGCGTCGAATCGGCCACGCGGGCCAATCTCAGCTTGCTGGGCGGCTTTGCCTTGGGCCTGCTGGCCAACGAAAGCGCCGACACCTCCGAATGGAGGCGCGAGTTACTGGAGCACGTCCGGCGTTACCAGATACTGGTCGCTGACATGGATCCCAAGGTGCGCCGTCAGTTGGCGGCGGCCCTGTCCAAGGTTTTCAGTTTGTTGATGATCGACACGCCACCGGTAAAGGGTTGA
>MNXL01000236.1 GCA_001871755.1 Anaerolineae bacterium CG2_30_64_16 | reverse complement strand
CGGACAGTTCATGTCAGACAAGTGATTGGAGATAGGATGGCAGAGAGTTCTACGATCTTACGCGGCCCGATCTCGGCAAACCGGGCGAACAACAAGGCAAAATTCATCATCGGCGGGCTGATCATCGCCGGGCTGATCATCTACCTGGTCGTCTCGTCGATCTCCAGCGCGGGCGCCTACTATCGCGAAGTCGGCGAGGTGCTGGCGCAAACCGAGGCACTGACGGGCAAGGCGCTGCGCGTCAGCGGCAACATCGTCACCGAGAGCATCGTCTACGACGCGCCGACCCTGAGCCTGAGCTTCAGCATCGCCGACCCGACCGACGCGACCAAACAGCTCCCGATCCACTTCCACGGCGTGCAGCCGGATCAGATCGGCCGCGAGGGCAGCAGTGCCATTGTCGAAGGCACGCTCGGCCCCGATGGCGTCGTGGAGGCCAACAATCTGTTGTTGAAGTGTCCTTCGAAATACGAAGAGTACGAAGAGATCGAGGTCCAGGCCGTCCAGTAGCAGTCGTGTACAGTGCTGATGGCAGATAGAACGGTCCCCCGCGGGCAGGGAGCCAGACTGTAGCAAGCGGGGGGCCGTTTTGCGTGACAATGCGTTCAAGAAATCAGGAGACCCATGCGTGCTGATCATCGCCTTGCCCTCCTGGCAGGGATCTTGTCCATTCTGTTCCTGGCCACGATGCCGATGGCGGCCTCGGCCTCATCCCATGCTCAGGATGTCCCGCCACGCCCGCTCGATGCGGTCGCCGGACAGACCCTCTATGCCCAGAATTGTGCGCCTTGCCACGGTCAGACCGGCGGTGGAGACGGCAGTTCAGCGGCCGGCCTGGGCGCATCGCCCACCGCTTTCGCCGACTACGCGGCCATCGCCGATCTTTCGCTGACCGGATTTTTCACCGTCACCAAGACAGGCCGCATGGATCGCCTGATGCCGCCCTGGAGCAGCCGGCTGACCGATGACCAGATTTGGGACACGGTGGCATACGCGTGGACATTGCACACCTCCGCGACCGCGGTCGTGATGGGCCAGGCGGTGTACGAGACCAACTGCGCCACCTGCCACGGTCCCGATGGGGTCGGCAATACGAGACCAACTGCGCCACCTGCCACGGTCCCGATGGGGTCGGCAAGCCGCCCATGCTCGATTTCAGCGACTTCGTCACCACTTCCGGTGTGGCCCAGAGCGCCTGGGTACAGGTCGTCGCCAGCGGTCGCGGGGAGATGCCCGCGTTCGGCGACAAACTCAGCACGGCCGAACAGCGTTCCGCGCTGGAATACGTCCGCAGCCTGTCGTTCGGTAAGATGTTCCGGGAACCGCTGCAGCCCGGCCCCGGGGTCGTCACCGGCGCCGTGACCAATGGCACCACCGGCCAGCCGGTCCCTGACCTGTCGGTGCAACTGGGCATTTTCGACAGCACCAGCGTCTTGGAACAGCGCTCCGCCACCACGGACGCGGCCGGCGTCTACCGTTTCGAGGCGTTGCCCAGCGACACCACGTTGACCTACATCATTCGCGCCGAATACCCGGCCGGCTCGGCCTACAGCTCGGAAACCGCCAGCTTCGCGGCCGACCAGGCAGCCCTCGATCTGCCGATCACGGTGTACGAGACCACCGCGGACGGCGCTGGTGTGCGTGCCGATCGGGTCCACTTCATCGTGGAGTTCGAAGCCGGCCAGGCGTACATCGCCGAGCTGTTCGTGTTCAGCCTGGACGGGAAACGGAGCTACATCGGGGACGGCGCGAGCGTTCTACACTTCACTTTGCCGATCGGCGCACAGGGGCTAGAGATCAGCGACGGCGAGCTGGGTGGCCGCTATCTGCCGACCCAGGATGGCTTCGTCGACACGCTGCCGTTGCCGCCCGGCCAGGGTGTGCGCCAGACCCTGTTCCGCTACACGTTGCCCGTCACCGGCGACACCCTTGACCTGGTGCGCACGCTGCCCTACCCGGCGACCAACGTCAACGCGCTGATCAGCGATGTGGGCGAACAGGTGACGAGCACGCAGTTGGCCAACCAGGGCGTGCGCGAGACGCAAAACGGCAACTACATCAACCTGGTGGGCGAGAACCTGGCGGCCAACCAGGTGATCACCCTGCGCATCAGTAACCTGTCCGGGGCGGGGACCGCGGCCGCCACCGGGAGCGCGCCGGCTCCGGCCACGACGAACCGGGCGTTGACCTTCATCCTGATCGGGCTGGCCGGGCTGGCCGTGGTAGCGCTGGGCGCGTGGCCACTCCTGCGCCGCCGCACTACGGCCGAGCAGTTACCGGTATTGACCGATCGGGAGCGCCTGATCGACGCGCTGGCCCGGCTCGAGATCACCCACGACGCGGGCGAAATCACCGACGCCGCGTACCGGGATCAGCGGCTGCGGTTGAAGGCGCAGTTGCTGGACCTGACGCATAAAGTAGAAAAGTAGATAAGTAGACAGGTAGACAAGCTGCAAAGTGGGGCTCCTTGTTTCCCTGTTTCCTTCACTCTGAGGCTCAATGTCCGCAAATGTCCCAATGATCGAGCTGCGGAAACTGACCAAGGCGTTCGGCAGCAAGGTCGCCTTGCGCGGGATCGATCTGCGTGTGGCGGTCGGGGAGTCGCTCGTCATCTTCGGCCCCAACGGCGCGGGCAAGACCACGCTGATCCGCATCCTGTCCAGCTTGAGCCGGCCCACCGGCGGCTCGGTGCACATCGGGGGCCTGGATCTACGCACCCATGCAGACGGCATCCGCCGGTACCTGGGGGTGGTGTCCCACGCACCACTGCTCTACGACAGCCTGACCGCAGAGGAAAACCTGCGGTTCTTCGGCCGGCTCTACAGCCTCCCCGACCCGGAGCCGCGTGTCACTGCGCTGCTAGAGCGGGTCGGACTGGCCGGCCGGCGGGCCGACCTGGTCCGCACCTTCTCGCGCGGGATGGTCCAGCGACTGGCCATCGCCCGGGCGTTGCTGCATGACCCGGCGGTGTTGCTGCTGGACGAGCCGGACACTGGCCTGGACCCGCAAGCCGCGGAGATGCTGCATGGGCTGCTGGCAGAGCTGAGCGGCCGCCAGACCACCAGCGGGGATGGCCTGCGGCGCACCATCGTCACCATCACGCACAGCCTGGAACGTGGCCTGGCCATCGCGGACCGGGTCGCCATCCTGGCCAACGGCCGGCTGGTGTACGAGGCGCCAGCGGCCGGCCTGACGCCCGCGGCATTCCGGCCGCTCTACGACCAGCACTGCGCGGCCGCCCTGCGCAATGCGTACCAGACGCGGCCCGGGAACCGGGGAGGCGGCTGATGAACTTCTGGCGATCGGTGATGGCCATCGTCTGGAAGGACATCCGGGCGGAACTGCGCACCAAAGATATCTTCAGCAGCATGTTCGTGTTCGCGCTGCTGGCGGTGATCGTGTTCAACTTCGCGTTCGAGCTGCGCGTGCCCGACATGAAGATGGTCGCGCCCGGCATCATCTGGGTGGCGGTCAGTTTCGCCGGCACGTTGGGGCTGAACCGGGCGTTTGTCATCGAGCAGGACAAGGGCAGCCTGGCCGGGCTGTTGCTGGCGCCGGTGGACCGTTCGGCGATCTACTTCGGCAAGATGCTGGGCAACCTGCTCTTCATGCTGGTGGTCGAGGCGATCCTGCTGCCCCTGGTGATGATCTTCTTCAATCTGACGCTGCTCACCTGGCAGCATCTGCTGGTGCTGGGCCTCGGCACGTTCGGCTTTGCGGCGGTCGGCACCATCTTCTCGGCCATCGCGGTCAACACGCGAGCGCGCGAGGTACTCCTGCCGATCCTACTCTTCCCGGTGCTGGTGCCGGTGCTGGTAGCCGGCGTCAAAATGACCGGCGCCCTGCTGGACGGCGAGACCTTCAGCAGCCTGAGCAATTGGCTGCGCCTGACCCTGGTCTATGACGTGGTGTTTACTGGGGTGGCGTACCTGACGTTTGGGTATGTGGTGGAGGAGTAGATTGGGAGGTGGTGCTTGGTAGATTGGTAGATTGGTAGAAAGGAGCATTTCATGGCTCGTGCTAACCGTGGATTGACTATCCTGACCATCGTCGCGGCGGTGGGCATCCTGCTGGCGGCGTGGCTGGCGCTGGTGGCGGCGCCCGACGCGGCTGGGCTGACCCGGGACGAGACGTTTGCCCAGCGCATCATCTATTTTCACGTGCCCAGCGCCTGGCTGAGCATGCTCGCCTTCGGGGTGACCATGATCGGCGGCATCGGCTATCTGATCACCAGCCAGCGCGGGTGGGACAACGTGGCGGTATCGTCGGCCGAGATCGGGATTGCGTTCACCCTGGCGGTGATGGCCAGCGGCTCGGTGTGGGCCAAGCCGGCCTGGAACGTCTGGTGGACCTGGGACCCGCGGCTGACGACCTACACCATCGTGTTCCTGCTTTACGTCAGCTACTTCATGCTGCGGAGCGCGATGGACGACCCGGCGCGGCGCGCCCGCTTTGCGTCGGTGTACGGCATCTTCGCCTTTCTGAGCGTGCCGATTACGTTTTTCTCGATCCGTCTGTGGCGCACGATCCACCCGGTGCTCTTCGATGCCAAGAACTTCGGGCTCTCGTCCGGGATGCGGCCGGCCTTTTTCTTCGGCCTGGCCGCTTTCACCCTACTCTACGTCGTCCTGCTGCTGCACCGCGTCCGCCTGGAACAGACCAAAGAAGAGGTCGAGACGCTGAAGGACGCGATACTCGGCGCGTAAGGCGTGATGCGTATTCGCTGATTCGCCATTCGCAATTCGCAAATCGCCATTCGCCATTCGCCATTCGCCATTCGCCATTCGCTATTTGCCATTCGCTATTCGCCATCTGCCATCTGCCATTCGCCATTTGCCATCTGCCATTCGCCATCTGCCATCTGCCATTCGCCATCTGCCATTTGCCATTTGCCATCTGCCATTCGCCATCTGCCATTTGCCATCTGCCATTCGCCATCTGCCATCTGCCATTTGCCATTCGCTATTCGCCAAGGAGTCACTCACATGACATACATGGTCGCTGGATACCTCATCATCTGGGCCGCGTCGTTCGCCCTGATCTTCAGCATGGTGCGCCGACAGAGCAATCTCCAGCGCGAGATCACGATGCTCAAGGAACTGATACACAAAGAGGATGGATCGTAAATCATGACAACTGCTAGTCGGTGGCAGACCTTCAGCCACGCCCTGGCGTTCGTCATAGGCTTCAGCATCGTCTTTGTGACATTAGGTGCGTCGGTCGCGTTCTTCGGTTATGCCATCAACCAGTTCCTACCGACCTTCGTCAAGATCGGCGGGGCGATTCTGATCGTTTTCGGACTACAGGTATCCGGAATCCTGGGTTGGATCGCGGCCGCGGTGCGCCGTGCGGGCGGCCACAACAACCCGGTGGGCCGCGGCTACATCGCGTTCGTCGACGACCTGGCGCGGCTGATGTACGCCGAGGGCCGGGTCCAGGTGCGCGCGGATCGAAAGTGGGGCTACCTCTCCTCCGCTCTGATGGGCGTGTTTTTCTCGGCCGGCTGGATCCCGTGCGTGGGGCCGGTGCTGGCGGCAATCTACTTCCTGGCCAGCGACACACAGACGGTGGGTCAGGGCGCGCTGCTGCTGCTGGTCTACTCGCTGGGCCTGGGGATCCCGTTCCTGCTCACAGGGGCCGCGTTCAGCACGATGACCGGCTGGTTGCGGCGGTTGAATCGGCACCTGGGAGTTGTCTCGAAAATCACCGGCCTGTTCCTGATCTTCGTCGGGGTGCTGCTGTTCATGGATCGGCTGGCGTTCATCTCGAACCTGTTCGTCTCCCGCTTCGGCACCGGCCTTGCCAGTGTGGAACTGGGCGCCTCGTCCGCGCTCAACCTCCCCATCGCGTTCGCGGCCGGCCTGCTCTCGTTCCTATCGCCCTGCGTCCTACCGCTCATCCCGGCCTACATCGGCTACCTGAGCGGCACGGCTGTGACGAACACGGTGACGAGGTGATTTCGGATTTCGGATTTCGGATTTCGGATTCGCCATGTGCCATCTGCATCGTAGGAGGGATGCCAGTTCGTGACCGCTAGAGAGACCGAAAGAGGCATCGTCGTGACATTGCCCTCGGAAGGGCGTACCGCGCAGGTCGCCGCGGCCGTCGATCGGCTGGTTGCCGTGTTGGCGCGGCACTGGCTGGCCGTGTTCAACGCGGTCGTGGCGATCTTCATCGCGCTGCCGTTCCTGGCCCCGACGCTGCTGCACCTGGCTGCGACGGCCGACTGCGTTGCGTGCACCAGGGCTGGCCGGCTGATCTACACCATCTACAGCCCGACATGTCACCAGTTGCCGGAGCGCTCCTTCTTCCTGTTCGGGCCGCAGACGACCTATAGTGTTACGCAATTGGAGGCGATAGGGGCGCTGCCGCCTGGCATGACGATCTGGCAGCGCGAGCTGCTGCGCTTCATCGGCACACCGGAGATCGGCTTCAAAGTCGCGTTCTGCGAGCGCGACGTGGCCATCTATGTCAGCATCCTGCTCAGTGGGCTGCTGTTCGGGTTGCTCCGTGGCAGGCTGCGACCGGCAGACCGGCCGTTGCCGAAGCTGCCCTTGTGGGGCTACGCGTTGCTCCTGGTTCCTCTGGCCATCGACGGTGGTATGCAGTTGATCGGCTGGCGCGAAAGCACGTGGCCCTCGCGCCTGATCACCGGCGCGCTGTTCGGCGCGGCCACCGTGTGGCTGGCGTATCCCTACGTACAAGATGCGATGGACGACGTTCTGCGCTCCACGGTGGAACGCCTGACCAGTCTTGCGAAGCAACCCCCGCAAACTGGACAAAAACCACCAGTTGGGGTATAGTTGGCGATCGAGATTGTCTGGACAAAAAAGCAGTAGATCCTTGGAGGCTGACAAGTTGCCTAACACAAAGAAGAACCCGTCTGCACTGAAGGTTGAACGGCGCGACGCCCGTAAGGCCATTTATCGCGGTATCGTCCGCAGCAGCACCCGCACCGAAATCAAAAAGGTGCGCTCGTTGATCGCGGCCGGCAAGTTGACCGAGGCCGAGGAGGCGCTCCGGCCGGCTTTGAGCGCGCTCGACAAGGCCGCGGAAAAGGGCGTGATCCACAAGAACAACGCGGCGCGGCGCAAGTCGCGCCTGGTGGCCGCGCTGAGTAAGGCCAAAGAGCTGTCCTGACGCGCTTGGCCAGGCGCAGGGCAGAGCACCTGGCCCCCCCTCCCCGAAACCAATCGGCGCCCACGGCGC
>MNXL01000153.1 GCA_001871755.1 Anaerolineae bacterium CG2_30_64_16 | reverse complement strand
TGAGTTCATCAAAGGGCCTGTCGAAGGGTACATCGAGGGGTGCAGCGAAGGGGTGACATAGCCAATGTTCCAGGACTCGAAGAAACGCAGTTTATGCCCATGTGCAGGTAACTGCTCAGCCTGGCGCACTCTCAGGGATTGGAAATCCCTGTCTGAAGCTGAGAAGTGGCCGCAGCCACTGGCCGTCAGCCGCTGAGGGCGCCCCCAGGCGCTGAGCTTTTCAAGTTCAGACAGTGACTTTGATTCACTGGGCTGAGCAGTTACGTTCTGACAGTACTGGCAGTGGAGGTTACAGCGGGAAAAGAAGATCGTGCCCGAGCCGCGCCACCCGCGCAACGGGTCCTCCTCGCCCAGGTGCGCGCCGAAACTGCTGACCCTGGCCCGCTCGCCCGTCTTGCAGACGCCCAGCTCACCCGCGCGGCGGTCCACCAGGCAGCCGCGCGGACACACGTCGCACGCCGCGAGATGCTCGTACGCCTCCGCCACCCGCCGCGCCAGCTCGCCGCTTCTCAGTAATGCGAGATAGGCCGGTTCGAATGGCGCCACCGTCATCCCTCTTCCGCACTCGCCCAGTTCATCCAGACCAAGGGACCCGTCTCAGCCGTTCGGCACGACGTAGCCGAGCTCCCGCAACCGGCTGCGAAACGCCCGCTCCCGGTTGCGCGGGATGACGAGCGTGCGCTCCCCGGCCAGTTTGCAGATCCGCTTCAGCTTGGAGTCCTCCAGCGCAAATTGGACCAGTTCGGCATCGCGGACCTCGATGGTCAGAGCCGCGACCGGCGCCGCAAACGCCTGGCCGCGAGACTGCGCATCCGCGAAGAGCGCGGGCAGCGCCGCGGGCAGCGGGCCGACGTGCCATTCAGCCAGATGGTGCACCGCGTCCTCCAGGTCACGCCCCGCCTCCAGCGCGTCGAGGAGACGCGGCAGGTCGAAGCGATAGCCGTGGTCGGCGAGCGGCGTGGCAACGGCTTCCAGAAGCATCAAGTCCGCCTGGGTCACCAGTTCAGCCGCGGTGATGTGCGCGACCAGGTCATCGTCCACGGACAGGAAGGCCTGCCGGGCCTGGAGGGGCGGCCCGTAGTGCTCGTGCTGGCCCAGCAGGTAGGCGCCCAGGTCGTTGATCCTGAAGTACGACAGGCCATCATAGAGGCTGTAGTAGAGATCGTCGAAGGTATAGACTTCCGCGCTGTACTTCGCGTCCTCGGGCGGCAGATAGAGCACGTCCACCGCGCCGATCGCCGCCAGAAGCTCCCACAGCACCGCCAGGATATACAGCCCCTTGACCACGCGCCAGTAGCCATCACGGCCGCCCCAACTGTAGTCACGATAGTAGCCGCCCGCGCCCACGTAGAGGTTGCCCGCGTTGTCGACCTCCACGTCGAAATCCAATTGCCAGATTTTGATCGCCCGAAACAGGTCCTCCACCGAAATCCAGACCCCGGCCGGGCACCACGACAGCGCCTCCGTGATCCGCTCGCGGCGGACAGATGGGGGTGTCAGGTGGGTGTGGGGGCTGTTCAGCCCGCGGAGCGCGCTGACCCGCTTGATCTCGTCGAAACGGTCCGACGCGACCCAGCGCTCGAACGCGGCCAGCAGCAGCTCCGGCGCCTGGCGACGCAGCCACTCTCGCCCGGCCTCCGTCAAAGACAGCACGCTGCTCGTCGCGCCCCGCGGGACCTCAGCCAGCCCGCCACCCACCGCAAACATCACCAACCCGATCGGCCGGATCACCTGCCTGGCCCCTGCACCGTCGGGCATCTCCGCGAAATCGCCTTGGGCCAGCACTCCCAGGATCTTCTGAATCGCCGCGGCGGTCGGTTGCCCCGTCGTGGCGGACACCCGCACGCCTCCCTGGTCCACCAGGCGCAAGAACGCGGCCAGGTCCTGCTGGCCAATCTGCTCGGTGTCGACGCGGAGCAGTTCGTACTGATAGCCGCCCTGCTGCACCGTCGCTGGCGCGTCCGCCTGGCCTGCAAGCTTGAACGGCTCCGGCCGGGGCGCCCAGCTTTCGAGGCCCGCCAGGAGATCGTCCGGGATCACGCCGTCGTAGATGAATAGATCCAGGGGGATCGAGATCGGCTTCCAGTAGGAGCCCGATTTCGGACGGGGCGGTTGTTGGCCATATCGGGCCTGAAATATGACCGGGTCGAACCGGCCATCGCTGTGGACCGCCTGCGCCAGCGCGTGGCGCGCCAGCTCATCCATCCGCTCCCACTGCTGGCGTTGGCCTTCGGGAATCAGTATCCTCTGCGCGATACAGGCGATCAGATCGTCCTTGCGCGTCACCGAGCCGCAGCCGCAAAGGGACGCCAACGGTTTCAGTCGGCCAACGGTATAGCTGACCAGATGTTCTCGTAGTTTCAAGCAGGGTATCTCCTTGCTACGCCCGGGGCAGCTCAAGGCGGATCCGTGATCCGCCGCTCGCCCGCCGAGTCACGGACTCGGCTTGAGCAGATTTGGCCCCGCCTTTTTGAGAAGATACACTGCCAGCGAGCGCCAGCTTGACACACGGCCTGCCCATGTCTATAATAGTGTTGGTCAACATCCTGACCAACATCGAGTTGATGGTTCATGCAAAGGCAGGATGTGGAAAGGTAGTGATATGTTGATCCTATCCGTGAGCGAAGCGAAGCGACAGATCAAAGACCTGGTGGAGCAAGCCGGCCGGCGCAACCAGGTCTTCTACATCACGCGTTACAGCCGGCCCAAGGCCGTGGTGATGGGCGTAGAGCAGTACGAGAGCCTGCTGCGGCAGGTAAGCCAGCTCCAGGGCGAGTTGGCGCGCATCTGGACAGTGTTGGAGGCCCCATCCGCCGCCGATGAGCCGATCCTGCTGCCGGCGCCGGACGGGAGCACGCGGCTATTCCAGCCGCGCCGTCTCGTCTCCCCGGAAGTGCGAGAGGCGATCCGGCGCGCCGGCCAGTTGGCCCTGGCGCGGCGCGAGCGGACGGCCGAGCAGATCATCCGGGATGGCCGCGAGGCGCTCGAAAGCGCCCGTCAGGCAGCCATCGCCGAAGGCCGGGCGATCGTCTCCGAGACCGAGGCTGTCCAGGCGGGAATGGCGAGAAGCAAGTCAGAGGATAACATGCGCATCGTAGACACCATCATCAAGAAACGGGACGGCGGCGAGTTGTCCCGCGCGGAAATCGAGTCCTTCATCAAGGGCTACGTCGCGGGTGACGTGCCCGATTACCAGGCCGCGGCCTGGTGCATGGCGGTCTTCTTCCAGGGGATGACCCCGGCGGAAACCACCTATCTGACCGAGGCGATGGCCTTCACCGGGGAAACCCTGGACCTGCATGACATCGCCCCGTTCATCGTGGACAAACACTCGTCCGGCGGCGTGGGGGACAAGACCTCGCTGGTCGTCGGGCCGATCGTCGCCAGCCACGGCGTGCCGGTGGGCAAGATGTCCGGCCGTGGGCTCTCCTTCTCCGGCGGCACGCTGGACAAGCTGGAGTCGATCCCCGGCTTCGTCGCGGACCTGCCCATCGACCAGTTCAAACGCCAACTGGCCACGGTCGGGCTGGTGATCGCAGGCCAGACCCACGAGCTGGCGCCGGCTGACGGCAAGCTGTACGCGCTGCGCGACGTCACCGGCACGGTGCCCTCCCTGCCGCTGATCGCCAGCTCGATTATGTCAAAGAAGATCGCTTCCGGCGCCGATGCCATCGTGCTGGACGTCAAAGTAGGTCACGGCGCGTTCATGGAGACCGAGGCGGAGGGGGTCGAGCTGGCAGAGCTGATGGTGCAAATCGGCCGGCGGCTGGGGCGGGTGATGGCCGCGCTGATCGGCGACATGAGCCAGCCGCTGGGTCGCGCGGTAGGCAACGCGCTGGAAGTGGTCGAGGCGGTCGAGACGCTACACGACCGGGGACCGGCCGACTTCCGCGCGCATTGTATCGATGTGGCGGGCGAGATGCTGTTGATCGCCGGGATCGCGGAGAGCCCGGAGGCCGCGCGGGCCAGGGCCACGGCCGCGCTGGCCGATGGGACCGCCTGGGCCAAATTCCGGGCGTTCGTCGCGGCGCAAGGCGGCGACCCGGCCTACATCGACGAGCCTGGCCGCCTGCCCAGCGCGCCGCTCGTCGAGCCGCTCCCCGCGCGGCGCGCTGGCTATGTCGAGCGGCTGGATGCGCGCGAAGTCGGCTTCACCGTCGTGGATCTGGGTGGCGGCCGGGCGAAGAAGGGCGAGCCGATCGACCCCGCCGTCGGCGTCGTGCTGGCAGAAAACGGCAAGGTCGGGGCACGGGTGGAAACCGGTGAGCCGCTGCTATGGGTGCACGCCCGGGCGCAGGAGTCGTTGGACGCGGCGCTGGCCCGGCTGGCGAACGCCTACCATTTCAGCGACACCCCGGTTACGGTACCGCCGCTGATCCACCGCATCCTTCGGTAGGGCCTGGCCAGGGGCGTGAGGGCAAAAGTTATCAAGATGACTTTTCAGGCCCATGCGCCGCCTATGGATGAATCCTCAGAGATCGTCCGCGTAATCCCGCGGCGCGCGCCGCTGCGCCAGGCCGCCCGGAAATGGATTGTCGGGCTACCGAACGGCGCTCAGCGAACCGGGCTCAGTCGGTTGCCAGGCCGGTCAGCCTCATTCATGGGGCGCTGCTCAGATAGCCCGGTCGATTTATTGCCGGGCGAGCCGGCACGATCAACGCCGCGCCGGAGGAGGCGATTTTTCGCCTTGTTCTCAGCAAGCGAATACTGAACGCAGAGGACGCGGACAGAACCTGAACATGTCCGCGCCCTCTGCAGTCCGGGGCAGCTCAAGGCGGATCCGTGATCCGCCGCTCGCCCGCCGAGTCACGGACTCGGCTTGAGCAGATTTGCCCCCGCCTTTTTGAGAGGATACTCATCGAGAGAGTCCGGCAAGAAGTACGCCTTGGTAGTCACATCCATACCTCCGTGTATGTGTGTTACCCTAAAGGTCTCGTTGACAGACCCTAAAGGTCCCGGAGACCTTTAGGGTCTCTTTGTCATCATCGCCAGTGCGGGATCCGGACCTTTGTAGCCGATCAGGTATTCCAGCCTGATCGGTGCAAAACACTCGTAGAACACCACATCCTCTTCGCTGAGCTTGCGAAAGGCGTGGATAACGTTGGAGTTGACGATCAGCAGTGCGCCCGGCCCGATCTCCTGCTCCTCGTCGCCGACCTTGGCCCACAAGCGTCCCTGAACCACCAGCATGATCTGCTCGGCCTCATGCTTGTGCTCCGGGACCGTCACCTCGTGCTGGTAGGTGATGCGCGTCATCATCACCCTTTCGCCGCAGACGGCCTGGCGTAAGACGTTGGGAAAGTACGGGTAGGCGGGAAACTCATCCCACGTAGTGATCTGTGGCATATTCTACTCCTCCCCGGGCAGGTTCAGACACGCTTTCCGAGAAACGACCGAGGCTCATTTCCACTACGGCTGCTCGGGCCGGTCTCCCGACCGTGCCCGTCTTGCTGCCGTTCCAGGCATGAAAGACGCCCGGATCTGAGCGGCGAGCTTGCTGACAAGCCTTTTCGCTGTGGCGATCCAGGTCGAGGGCCGGCCGTTGATATCCGAGTTGGGGCTGGCTGGCGCAGGCACAGGCTGCGTCGTCGCCTGCAATTGCCGGTCCAGGTTCGCCAAACCCTGCTGGATGAGCGTGTAGGCCACGCCTTCGGTGAAGCGGCCATCCATGCGGCCCAGCGGCCCGGTGATGATCGCCTGGCCTTCGTAAACCAGGCGAGAACGATCTTCCTCGGCAAGCAGTCGGAACGCACCCTCGCCAGTGGCGACGCCTGCCGGGCCGGCCATCTCCCCCTCGAACCGCGTCAGATACAGCTCACATTCTTCGAGCAGCCGGACGTACATCGTGTACGCGCCGGCCACCGCGGCCACCGGGATCTGCATCTGCCCCCGGTATTCCGTCGGGCTGACCTGCTTGAGCTGTTCGCAGCCGGGGATCAAGCGCACGAGCGAGGCTGGGTCCTGGATCAGCGGCCACACGCGTTCCCGTGGGCCGTGCAGGGTGTAATTGCCGGTTATCTTCATCGCCAAGGAATTTGCCCTGCGAGCGCTCATCGCGCCCCCGCAGGGTCAGTTGGGTAAAAGCGGATGCTATCGACGGCTATAGCTGCCCGAAAGCCCCCACGGGCCGACGTTACTTTCCCATGAGGTGGCTGAGGATCAGCCAGTCGAGTTCCTCGTAGTCCCGCGCAGCAATGAGTTGCTGGATCGTCTGGTGGTCCAACGACCGGCTCAACTCCACCAGTCGCAGGAACATCTGGATGGAGTTGCGAAGGTGCTTGGTAGCCAGTTCGGCCGGCTGGGTGCGGATGGCCTTCACGTCCAGCCCCACGATGCCAATCTCCCAGAAGCGGTTGGCGTCCAGTACGCGCACCTGGTTGAACGCCCGCCGCAAGTCCACGGCGCCGAAGGAGCGGTCCTGGTCGAACTTGAGGCCGTTCTGGTCGTTCAGGTGGACGCTCCACAGCTTGCCGAATGCCATCGCGAAGCCGATCTCGTCCGCGGGGTCGAGACCGGCCAGGATCGAGTGCGCCGACTCCATCAGTACGCCGACGCGCTTGGGATCGTCCGCCTGGAAGCCAAGCGCCAGCGCGTGGCCCATCGTTGGGATGTAAGCCAGATCCATCGGCTCGTTGGGCTTCGGCTCGATCGCGATGCGAATCTCCTTGTCGTACGTCAGCAGCGTGTTGACCGCTGCCAACAACTGGTGCGCGGCCCGGCCGACATCCTTGGACTCGCGCATGTAGGTGCCTTCGCGCGCCAGCCACAGCACCATCAGGCCACACGCCAACTCCTGCGCGATATCGGCCGCCCGCTTGGAGCGTTCGATGGCGTAGGCGCGCGCTTTCGCGTCGTTAGACGTGTACGCGCCATCGATGGTCATGGGGTGTTCCCACAGGCGCGGGGCCACAAACTCGGCCACGAGCCCATGATCCTGCAGTTGGCGGCGCACGGCGCGGGCGCGTTCCCGGATTTGGGCCGGCGCCAGGTCGTTCAGATCCGGGACCGCGTCGTCGTCGTGAAATTGCACGGCGTCGAATCCCAGCTCCTTATAGAGCGACAGCTTCTGCGCGAAGGTCAGGCTGGGCCGGACCTCCGGCCCGAACGGATCGGCCCCGGCGTGGATGTTCCAGGGACCGAAGGAAAAGCGGTAACCGTATTTCTCCATGTACCCCTCCCGTTACTTCGTAGCCTCTCAAAAAGGCGGGGACAAATCTGCTCAAGCCGAGTCCGTGACTCGGCGGGCGAGCGGCGGATCACGGATCCGCCTTGAGCTGCCCCGGACTATTG
>MNXL01000298.1 GCA_001871755.1 Anaerolineae bacterium CG2_30_64_16 | reverse complement strand
AGTGATGACGATCGCCGCGTTGCGGCTGAGAAGCAGCGCCGGACGTCGTCTGCTGTTGGAATATTTGCCCGCCATCCTGCCCGACGTCGAATCGGCCACGCGAGCCAACCTGAGCTTGCTGGGTGGCTTTGCCCTGGGTGTGCTGGTCAACGAAAGCGCCGACACCTCCGAATGGAGGCGCGAGTTACTGGAGCACGTCCGGCGTTACCAGATACTGGTCGCTGACATGGATCCCAAGGTGCGCCGTCAGTTGGCAGCGACCCTGTCCGAGATCTTCAGTTTGTTGATGATCGACACACCAACGGTAACGGGTTGAGTGCCATTAGAAGGTTGTTTTGCTGGATATTTTGGTTTTTTGGGAGTTTTGCCATCATGAACTTTGCCGTTGAAGCCTGCGGATTGACCAAACGCTACCGCAGCCAGAAGGAAAACCGCCCTGCGCTGGATGGGGTGGATTTGCAAATCGGCTCCGGACAGCTTTTTGGGTTGATAGGACCCGATGGGGCCGGCAAGACGACCCTGATCCGCATCCTGGCGACCGTCATGCTGCCAAGCGCGGGCGCGGCCCAGGTCGGCGGGTGCGACGTGGTAAAGCAATCTGAGGCGACCCGCCCAAAGGTAGGATACATGCCGCAGATTTTCAGCCTGTACCCGGATCTGACGGTTCTCGAAAACATCAACTTTTTTGCCGATCTAAACGGAGTCGCCAACGCGCACCGCCAGCAGCGCATCGAAGAACTGCTCCATTTTGCCCGCCTGACGGAATTCACCGCCCGTCGCGCAGAAAACCTCTCCGGCGGCATGCGCAAGAAACTGGCGCTGGCCTGTGCGCTCATCCACCAGCCGGAAATCCTGCTGCTTGACGAACCGACCACCGGCGTGGACCCGGTTTCGAGGCGCGAGTTGTGGAAGTTGCTCGGCAACGTTGTCCAGCAAGGTGTTACCGTCGTGGTCAGTACTCCCTACATGGACGAAGCCGAGCGCTGCAATCAGGTGGGAATTCTCTACGAAGGCCGCATGCTGGTGAGCGGCGCGCCGGCGGAACTGATCAGCAGCCTGCCCTATGAAATGCTGGAACTCAAGGCGCGTCCACGCCGCCTGGCCCGTCAAATTGCAGGCGAGACCCCCGGCGTGTTGGAGTGGCACGCGGTGGGTGACCGCCTGCGCCTGGCTGTGCCGGACGCTCAATACACAAAAGAACAGATCGAGAAGACCCTCAAGTCGGCCAAGGCCGACGTTTCCATCCTCCGCAAAGCAAAAGCCTCGATGGAAGACCTGTTTATCCACCTCTCCGAAGAACACCGAGGTCAGCATGAGCGATAAACCCAACGCAGTGGAGGTAGAACATCTGGCCAAACGCTTTGGCGACTTTACTGCTGTGGACGACGTCACTTTTCATATCCCGGTTGGCGAAATCTTTGGCTTGTTGGGGCCGAACGGCGCGGGGAAGACGACCATCATCCGCATGTTATGCGGCATTCTGCTGCCTACCTCCGGTCAGGCGTGGGTGATGGGATTTGACATCACCCGCCAGCCGGAAGAAGTAAAACGCCGCATTGGTTACATGTCGCAGAAATTTTCTCTCTACAGCGACCTGACCGTGATCGAGAACCTGGACTTTTACGCCCATATCTACGAACTCCCCGCCGCAAAGCGCAAGCAGCGGATGAGTGAATTGATCGAAATGGCCGGTCTGCGCGGACGCGAAAAGGAACTGACCGCCAACCTGTCGGGCGCGTGGCGGCAACGGCTGGCGCTGGCCTGCGCCATCGTCCACGAGCCGCCCATGCTCTTTCTCGACGAACCGACCGCAGGCGTGGACCCGGTTTCGCGCCGCGAGTTCTGGAATATGATCTACGACCTGGCGGCGCGCGACGTCAGCGTTTTGGCCACCACTCATTACATGGATGAAGCCGAATACTGCAATATGATTGGCATGATGTACAACTCGCGCCTGATCGCCCTGGACGAACCGGACGCGCTCAAGGTCTCCATTCCCGGCACCCTGCTGGAAATCGAATGCGACGCCCCCGACCGCGCCGAGGCGGCTGCACGCCGCTTTCCTGGGGTGGTCAATGCTGCCTTGCATGGCATCCTGCTCCACGTCACGGTGGAAGACGCGGCTCTGGCGGCGCCTTTGCAGCAAGCCCTGGAGCAGGAACGAGTTGTCATCCAGCGGATAGAGGCTGTTTTGCCTTCCCTGGAAGACACGTTCGTTTCCCTGGTGGAAGCCCAGGACCGCGCCCATCAGTAACCTACCCGGACTCAAGAGGTCTAACCAATGAAACGTGTTTGGACAGTCATGCGCAAAGAGTTTATCCACATCCGGCGCGATCGGCGTACGCTTGGTCTTGTCATCATCTTGCCGGTCATGTTGCTGCTGCTGTTAGGGTTTGCCGTGCTGCGGGATATCGAAGACATTCCCCTGGCAGTTGCCGACCAGTCCAAGAGTGATGTGAGTCGCCAACTGATTAGCCGTTATGTCGCCAGCGGATACTTCAAGGTAACGTACGAAGTGCAAAGTGAGGCTGAAATCGTGCAATTGATGGATAAAGGCGCCGTTCGCGCCGGGCTGATCATCCCCGAAGACTTTGGCCGCAAACTGAGCACGGGCGAATCCAGCCCCATCCTATTCAACATAGACGGCACCGATCCCGTCCTGGCCCAGACGGCACAACTGGCCGCCGAGACTATCAGTCAGGCCGCCTCACAGGAAATCTTGGTCCGGCAATTGGAAAAAAGTCCGCTGCGTCTGGACCTCAAACTTCCCATTGATGTCCACATGCGTTTTCTGTACAACCCGGATATGCGCCGGATGAATTTCTTTCTCCCCGGCCTGGTCGGCCTTATCTTGCAAGTACAAGCGCTGCTGCTTACCGCCTTTGCCATCGTGCGCGAACGTGAGCAGGGCACGTTGGAGCAGTTGATCGTCACTCCCATCAAGTCGTGGGAATTGATGCTTGGGAAACTCTTGCCCTTCGTGGTGGTAGCCGCGGTCAATCTGATCATGGTCGTGGTAGCCGGCATACTCATCTTTGGGATGCCCATGGCCGGGAGCATTCTCTTGATGGCACTGCTCTCCGGGATATTCCTGATCGGTTCGTTGGGTTTGGGTATCCTTATTTCGAACATCTCCCATACCCAGATCGAGGCGCTATACCTGGCTGTATTCATCGTACTCCCGGCTGTGATTCTCTCCGGGCTGCTCTTCCCGCGGCAAAACATGCCCTGGATAGCCTATTACAGCGGTTATCTGCTGCCGCTCACTTATTTTTTGGAGATCGTGCGCGGCATCATCCTGAAAGGGGTCGGGTTGAACTACTTGTGGCCGTGGGTCTGGCCGATGGCGCTGTTCAGCATCGTTGTGTTTTTCGCCAGCGTGCTGATCTTCCAAAAGCGGTTGGAGTAGTCCGGTCATCCCGCCGCACGTGCCCTATCCGTGTCGCGAAACCATTTCACCGAGACTGATCGAGGTATCTGATGAGAAAACTGCACTTCACATTGCTTGCCCTTGTCATGGCGCTGACTTTGAGCGCCTGCCAGGCGCTTCAGCCCAATGCCGGAGGGAACGGTACGCTGAAAGCCTCCGGCACGATCTCCGCCCGTGATGTCAAGATCGCGCCCGAGATCGGCGGCGTGGTCGCGGAGGTCACCGTCGAAGAGGGCCAGATGGTGCAGGCCGGCGACGTGCTCTTTCGCCTGGACAACGCATTGCTGCAGGCCCAGCGCAGCCAGGCCCGGGCCGGCGTGGAGACTGCCCGGGCCGCCCAGCGAACGGCTGAGGCTGGGCGGGAGACCGCCCAAGCCCAGTACGAACTGGCGTTGCACGCAGCGCGCCTGCAAGAGCAACCGATCCGCGCCTCGGCCTGGATCACCAGCCCGGTGAAGGCTTTCGCCCTGCCACCCTGGTACTTCGCCAAGCACGAAGTCATCGCCGCGGCCCAGGCCGAAGCAGACGCCGCGCGAAAAGCACTGGAGGCCGAACAGGCCAGCCTGGATAAGCTGCTGGCCGGCACCGCCAGCGGCAAAGTCGGGGCGGCCGAGAAGAGGTTGCTTGAGGCTCAGGCCGCCTACCTGGCCATCCAGGCCGTGCTCAACCAGGCAAACGCCGCACAGGACAACGCCGCGCTGCAAGAGAGCGCCCGGCAACTGTTCGCCGCGGCTGAGACGGAGTTGAACGCGGCGCAATCAGACTACACCCGCCTGCTCTCGACGACCACCGCTGCCGACATGCGGGAAGCGCGAGCGCGCGGCACGGTGGCTCGAGCACGTTACGAAACGGCCCTGGATCGCCTGAACCAACTGCTCACCGGCGATCAATCCTGGCAAGTCAGTGCTGCCGAAGCCGGGGTGCAGCAAGCCAGGGCGGCGGTAGACCAGGCCAAAGCCGCCTTCGCGCAGGCTGAGGCCGCCCTGAAAACGGTTGAGGTCCAACTGGATAAGACAGTCGTCCGCGCGCCCACGGCCGGCACGATCACGGCGCGTAACCTCGAACCGGGCGAGGCCGTTGCCCCCGGCAGCACAGTCCTGGTCATCGGCCAGTTGGAGGCCGTGAACCTGACGGTGTACGTGCCGGAGGATCGTTATGGCAGCGTGCAGTTAGGCCAGAAGGTCAATGTCACGGTGGACTCCTTCTCCGGCCAGACCTTCGCCGGCACCGTGGTCCATATCGCCGACCAGGCCGAGTTCACGCCGCGCAACGTCCAGACGGTAGACGGACGCCGCAGCACCGTGTATGCGGTGAAGGTCAACCTGCCCAATCCCGATCGGAAACTCAAACCCGGCATGCCCGCCGATGTGATTTTCAGATAGTCTTGACAGGCATCACGCCGACGACGGGTTTGCGCGATGAACGTCGCCGTGATTCTCGGGAAGGAGATCAAGACATGCGGATCCTTCTGTATACCGGCAAGGGCGGCGTCGGCAAGACGAGCGTGGCCGCCGCCACGGCGCTCCGCTGCGCCGAACGGGGCCACCGGACAGTCGTGCTGAGCACCGATGCCGCCCACAGCCTGGCCGATTCGTTCGACGTTTCCCTCGGCCCGGAGCCGGTCGAGATCGCCCCCAACCTGTGGGGTCAGGAAGTGGACATCTACTACTCGCTGACTAAACACTGGGACAAGCTCCAAAAGTACCTGGCGGCTGTGTTCTCCTGGCAGGGCGTGAGCGATCTGCTGGCCGAAGAGATCGCCGTTATCCCCGGCATGGAGGAGGGCGCCGGCCTGCTGTGGATTGACCAACACTACCAGGAAGGGAAATACGATGTCATCGTGGTGGACTGCGCCCCAACCGCCGAGACGCTGCGCCTGCTCAGCCTGCCCGAAACCGGCCGCTGGTGGTTCGACCGGCTGTTCCCCATCGGCAAGCGCGCCACGCTGATGTTGGGGCCGCTCATCAGTCCGTTCCTGGACAACATGCCGATCCCCGACCGTGAGACGTTGGATGCGTCCGAGGCCCTGTTTGACCAACTCGGCCACCTGTATCACCTGCTCACCGATCCCGACCTGACTTCGGTGCGCCTGGTGCTGAACCCGGAAAAGATGGTCATCAAGGAAGCGCAGCGCACCTATACCTACCTGAACCTGTACGGCTATGCCACCGATGCGGTGATCTGCAATCGCATCTTTCCCGAAGGCAGCGATGGGTGTTTTGCAGCCTGGCGGCAGACCCAGGCCCGATACTTGCAGACGGTGGAGGAAGGATTCGCACCGCTGCCCATCTTGAAAGCACCCTATTTTGAGCAAGAAGTCGTCGGCCCGGAGGCGCTGCGCCGCATGGCCGATGCCTTGTTTGGCAGCGATGATCCGGCCCGCCTGTTGTACCGGGGGCGAACTTATGCCATCGAACGAGACGAGGATGGCTATCTGCTCTGCCTATCGTTGCCATTTGCCGCCCGCGAGGACCTGTCGGTGTTGCGCGCCGGCGACGAACTCACCTTGCAGGTTGGCAACTGGCGGCGCAACCTGATCCTGCCGCGCGCCTTGCGCGGGCTGGAAATCGTTCAGGCCAGGTTTGTCGAGGATGCGTTGAACGTCCGTTTTGAGAATCACCATGAGGAGGCGCACCATGAGCGAAAAAGAACACCGGGTAGGGCTTGAAGTCGAAGAACGACCGGAGGGTCTCTTTGACCTGCTGTGGCTGACGTTGCCCGTCCCGCGCCTGTCGTTGTTTTTCCCGAAAGAGATGCGACAGCATCTACGGGCAGCCCGCCGCGAGCACCTGCTGGCCGTGCGCAGTTTGCTCGACAAGGCCATCGAGCGGCTGGAAGAAACGGAGAAGCCGCCGCGCAAGGCCGAGCGCGTCAAGATCGAGTAGGCCCAACCGTGCCCGTCACAAAAGAAGAATTCCTGGAGACACTCGATCAGGTCACCGACGCCTGGGTCGCCAAAGCCAGGCGCACACTCTATCGGGAGACGCCATGATCGCCGCCATCTTTGACCTGGACGGCACGCTCTATACCGGCCACATCGTGCGCGGGATAACTCAGCACCACCAACACCATCGCGTGCAGCGACTTCCGCTCTACGTCTACCTGGTCAGCCACACGGCCTTGTGGCCCTTGTGGCGACTAGGCTTGCTCTCCGAAGCGGCCGCCCGCGACCTTTGGGCGCGCCACCTCGGCTGGCCGGTGCGCGGCTGGACGCCGGCCGCGGCTGAGTCGGCTTTCCGGTGGGTGGCCGAGCAATACATTTTGCCCCGCGTGCGGGCCGACGTCCTGGCGCGGCTGCGCGAGCACCAGGCGGCCGGCCAGCGGGTGATCCTGACCTCCGGCACCCCGGAGCCGCTGCTGGCCCAGATCGGCAAAGCCATCGGCGTTCACGAGGTGGTGGGCACGCGGTTGGTGGAGCAGGATGGCCGCTACACCGGGGCCGCCCATCCGCCGGTCTGTCAGGGAGCGGGGAAGGTGGCGCGGCTGGGGACATATCTGCGGTCTACGGGAGCGATTGCCTGGGAACAGAGCTACGCCTACGCCGATAGCTACACCGACCTGCCGCTCCTGGAACGCGTGGGGCATCCGGTTGCCGTCTATCCGGATGTCCCGCTGGCCGCCTGCGCGCGCGGGCGCGGCTGGGAGATCTTGGGGGAAGAAACTCCCACGAAAGACAGAAGGTTCTAATTGGCACTCATGACTACAGGAGGTAATCGCATGTCCGCAGGCAAACGCAAAGTGGCTGTAGTGACCGACAGCACGTCATCGCTGACCCAGGCGATGGGGCAGGAGTATGGCCTCCACGTCGTGCCCGTCCACATGACTTTCGGGACCCAAACCTACCGCGACGGGATTGACCTGGACGCGGCAGCGTTCTATCACCTGCTACGGAACAGCAAGCGGCTGCCGACTACGGCTCAGCCAACGCCGGCCGATTTCGTGCAGGCTTACACCACGCTCGCGAAACAGGCTGAGGCGATTGTGTCCATCCACATCTCCCCCCTGATGAGCGCCACGCTCGAGTCGG
>MNXL01000229.1 GCA_001871755.1 Anaerolineae bacterium CG2_30_64_16 | reverse complement strand
CCCGCCCTATGTCACCCCCGCTCCCTTGGCGTCGGAGCTGGCCGCCGATACCGTGCTCGTGGGCGGCAAGGTCATCACCGTGGACGGGGCCGACACCATCGTCCAGGCTGTAGCCATCAAGGACGGGTTCATCCAGGCTGTGGGCGGCAACGGTGAGATCCAGGCTCTGGTGGGCGAGAAGACGCGGGTGATTGACCTGGGCGGCAAGGCGGTCACGCCAGGGCTGATTGATCCCCACAATCACCTGCAGGTGCTGGGCCAGTTGCGGGACTTCTACGTGCCCCTCCTGCCGCCGGAGGTCAAGACCATGGACGACCTGCGCCAGCGGCTGGCCGAGGTCAGCGCCCAGAGGCCCGAGGGGGAGTGGGTGCAGGGCTACTTCCTCTTCGTGGCCGAGGGGCGGCTGCCCAACCGCCACGACCTGGACCCCGTCTCGCCCAACCACCCGGTCTGGATCGTGCAGCAAGGCGGGCACTACGGCTCGGCCAACAGCCTGGCCCTCCAGATCGCCGGCATCACCGCCGACACGCCCGATCCCGTCGGCGGGGTCATCGAGCGGGACGGGCGCGGCGAGCCCACCGGCGTCTTCTACAACCACCGGGCCATGGACCTGCTGCGGCGGGTCGCCCCGCGCCAAACAGCGGAGATGGTGTGCGACAACATCCTCTACGCCCTGCCCATCTTCGCCGCCAGCGGCGTGACCACCTTCCACGACAACAACGTGCGCGGGGTGGACACCGTCGGCAGCTACTTCGACGTGGACCGGCAAGGGCAGATGCTCATCCGCGGCCGCGCCTACTACACCCTGGAATGGCCGGGCGACGTGGAGCGGGCGCTCAAAGAGATCGAATACTACGAGGGCGATGGCTTCATGCGCTTTGCCGGCTTCAAGTTCCTGCTCGATGGTCAGGCGCTGATGGCCTACTGCCACGAGCCCCACAGCGGTGTGCGCTGGGACACACCCACCTGGGAGCCGCAGTCCTTCAAGGACGCCGTGCGGGCTTTGCACGACACCGGCCTGCAAATCTGCGTCCACTGTGTCGGCGACGCCGCGGTAGACCTGACGCTGGACGCCTACGAAGAGGCGATGAATGCCAATCCCCGCCCCGACCCCCGCCACCGCATCGAGCACTGCGTCATCAGCACGGCGCAGACCACGCAGCGCATGAAGGAGCTGGGCGTGGTGGTCTCTACCCAGCCGCAGTTCCTGCGGATGTTCCCCAGCGTGGCGCGGGCGGTCGAGCTCTTCGGCGAAGAGCGAGTGCAGCGGATCATGGTCGCCCGCGAGTGGCTGGAGGCCGGCGTCCCCCTGGCTTTAGGCTCCGACGCGCCGACCACCCCCTGGCTCACGCCCCAGGTGACACTGGCGGGCGCCGTGGCCCGCATCGCCTTCTCCAACGAGCAGATCGGCCCTGAACAGAGGCTGACCGTGCAGGAGGCGCTGCGGGCGCACACGCAGGGCAGCGCCTACGCCGGCCACGAGGAGCAGATCAAAGGCTCCATCGAGGTAGGGAAGCTGGCCGACCTGGCCGTGTGGGGCGAGGACCCCTACACCGCGCCGCTGCAACGGCTGTGGCAGATCCCGATGGCGATGACCATCGTCAGCGGTCGAATCGTGTATCAGGTCTGAAGCCCCGAGAAGTGTGGCGTGCTACGGGGGCATAGAATACGCAAAACGCAGACTGCTCATAATTCGTTCGTTAGCTTCGTTCATGTGATGTTGATAAGGAGGCGACCGATGAAGCGCTATAACATCTTGTTCGTGATGGCGGCTGTGATCCTGCTGGTCGCAGCCGCCGCCCTGGCAACCGGCGGAGCCCTGGCCAACGAGCCAGCGGTTCCCCAGTCGCCCGAAGCGCCCCTCATGGAGCCCGATGCGCCGCAGGCGCGGGTTATTTTGCAGCCCACGGCCCTCACGTGGGTTTCGGACGCCCAGCCGGCGACCAGTTTCGGCGGTCAGGGCTACGCCTGGGTCGGCCGGGCGCAGGGCACCGGGCCGACGGTCGGCCGGCTGCGCGGGCTGGTCCAGTTCGACCTGAGCCGGATCCCGGCGAACGCGCGCCTCACCTCGGCCCGGCTGTTCGCCAACATCACCGCGGCCCAGGAAGAGTTCCCCGATCACTTCAACTATGACGCGGGTTGGGTGACGGGACCCTGGACCGAGGCGACCACCTGGAACACCAATCCGCCGTGCTTCGCTGGCTACGGTGAAACGACCGATATCAGCGCGACGTCGGGCGTGGTTTCCTGGGACGTCCTCCTCACCGTGCAGAAGTGGCTGGACGGCACGAATCCCCAGCACGGGTTCTGCATGCGCCGGTGGAACGACACCGAAGACCCCCAGGTGCACGCCCGCCGCTTCAGCGACTTCCGGCTCCTGCTCGGCTTCGATGTCCCCACCCCGACGCCCACCACGCAGCCCCAGGTGCAGATCACCAAGACCGACCAGACCGACCCGGTCTACGCCGGCGACGAGGTGCGGTACACCATCAGTCTGCGCAACCTGACCGGCAGCCCCATCTCGAGCCTGATGCTGCAAGACACCATCCCGGTGGGCGCCAGCTTCGTGGAAGGGTCTGCGGGGGCCAGCTTCGACGGGAACCGCACGGTCACCTGGCAGATTCCGACCCTCGGGGTCGGCTTCTTCCAGTCGACCAGCCTGACCCTGCGCACCTCTTCCTCGACCGCGGACGGCACGGTGCTGAGCAACAAGGCGGTCATTTCCTACCCCTGTCCGACCGGCGCCTGCACGGCCGAGGCGACGCAGACCACCACCGTGCTGCGTCGGCCGACCCCCACGCCGACACAGGTCGTCTGCCCGCCCGATGAAGCCGGCGTCAACTTCGACACAGCCGTCGCTTTGCCGGTGGGGCCGGGCGGGATCACCGCCCGCATCTGCCCGGCCGGCGACGAGGACTGGTTCAAGTTCCAGGTGAACGCCGGCGACACGATCGACGGCCTGCTCTACGATCTGCCGGCCGATTATGACGCCTACCTGATTCGCCCCGACGGCGGACACCAGGCCAGCTTCAACCAGGACGGCCTGGTCGACGAGCACATCCTCTGGTGGGGGATCACCCCCGCACAGGCCGGTGAATGGCGGGTGAATATCTTCGGTTCGGAGGGGGCGTTCTCGGCCCAGCCCTATTCGTTGGTGATGCAGCCGCGCGCGGCCACCGCAACCCCAACCGTGACGCGCACGCCGACGCGCACCCCCACCGGCACCCGCCCGCCGACCGCCACACCGACGCGCACGCCGACGCGGACACCAACCCGCACGCCGACGCGCACGCCGACATCGACCCCCATCCCGTCACCCCGCCTGGCTGTCAGTCTGGGACTCACCGGCGGAGAGCCATACGCTGGCAGTGACCTGACTTACACCGTCTGGATGACTAACACCGGTCAGGTGCCCGTCGAATACATCTATGCGTTTCTCATCTACTCAAGCCACACGACCTTCGTGTCCGCGTCGCCGCAAGCCAATGTCGTCGGCCAGTCCATCAACTGGCCTTCCTACCAACGCCTGGCGCCGGGCGCCGCACTCACATATCGGGCCACCGTGAAGATGCGGATGGACATCCTGACCGATACGCCGGTTGAAAGCCAGGCCCTGGTCAGTGCGCTCGGGGTCGACCAGATTAAGATCGATCACACCCTGATCGTCCATCCAGTGCCCGACTTGACCATCAGCGATGCTCAGGTGATCCAGGTCGTTTCCCCGGGCAGCACGCAAGGCGTGGATAGCCCGATCCCGATGATCGAGGGCAAGCACACGGCCGTGCGCGTCACTGTCGGCACCCACTCGCTCAGCAGTGTGCCCGACGTCACCGGCCAGCTTTGCTACGAAGACCCGGCGCGCGGCGCCTGGGGTTGTACTACCCCGGACAACGGGCCGTTCCTGGCGCCCTCATCTCCGGACCTGGCGGACAACGATGATACGCTGAACTTCTTCCTGCCGACGAACTACCTGCATGGCGAGGTGCGCTGGTGGGTCGAGCTGAATTCTGACCATCGGGTGCGGGAGCGTGACTATACCAACAACCGCTGGCCGCAGAACCCGAACGAGAAGAAAGTGATCCACTTCCAGGCTGCCCGGCCCTATCGCATCGCCTACATGCCGATCGGTTGGGCGCCGACCAGCGCCAACCCCCTGACTTACCCCAGCGACGACATCGCAAACTACGACGATCTCCTCACGCGCCTTTACCCGCTGGACCCGACCACCACGGAATACGACCAATTGAGCGCGGGCGTGATGTATGGTGATGACTGGGACGCGCTCATGGCAGCCCTTAACGCCCAGTGGGACTACCTGAGGATCCACGATCCGGAGGGCGCGCCCGACCAGCTCTTCGCCTGGTTGCCGGACAGTATCTGCGGGTATGGCGGGATTTCGGATCCCACGTGGGCCGGCGGCCGCGCCGTGGTCTCCTTCGGCAACGAGTCGATCGGTGGAGTCGTCATGGCCCACGAGATGGGCCACAACCTGGGGCCGTACCATCCCTGCGAGGATTCCGCCTGGCCCTATGGGGGCGACTACGACATCCAGACGATCGGCTTCGACCCGTATGAAAGCCACTACGGCAGCGGCGTGGGGGTGCAGGGAGCCAACACCTCTGAGCTGATGACCGGCGGTCATTGCGGGGAAAGCGGCTATGAAACCAAGTGGCTCTCGCCCTACATCTACAAGAAGTTCATCAGCGCGCTCGCTCCCGCGGCTACGGCTACGGCTGCGGCCGCACCGGCGCTGAGCGCTGCGGCCGGCCAGCAACTGTTGCTGGTGAACGGCGCGGTGCGCGACGACCGCCTCGACCTCTTCGCCAGCTACCAGGTCACCTTACCTCAAACGGTCACCTTGCCCCGCCCGCCGGCCGGTCAGCAGTTCTGCGTGGCCCTGCGCGATGGGAGTGGCGCCGACCTGGATCGCTATTGCTTCGACAAACCAGAGCGCGGGACAAGCTTCCTGGGAGGGGATTTCGCGCGCAGCTTCTCCCTGCCTTTCGTCTACAACCCGAACACCGCCGAACTGGTCGCCTGGGAACAGGCCGGCCCGCGGCTGGCGCGCCGCCTCCTCAGCGCGCACGCGCCGCAAATCGCGACCATGTTCCCCAACGGCGGTGAGACGATCACCCAGCCGACCGAGGCTACCTGGACCGCCAGCGACCTCGACGGGGACGCCCTGACCTACGCGGTGCTCTTCAGCCAGGACGACGGCGCGCACTGGCGGCCGCTCGTCACCGGGCTGGAGACGCCGACCTTCACCCTGGATCCGGCCAGGCTGCCGGGCACCCTCCTGGCGCGGCTGCGGATCGTGGCTACCGACGGCATCCGCACCGTCCACCGCGACAGCGAAAAGGTCTTCGTGATCCCGACCAAGCCGCCCGAGGCCCGCATCCTGATCCCCAGGGACGGCATGGAGGTCACGCAAGGCCAGCCGGTCACCTTCTTCGGCCGCGGCTTCGACTGGGAGGACGGCGTGCTGCAAAGCGACGCGGCCTTCACCTGGAACTCCAGCCTCGACGGCGCCCTGGGAACCGGGCGCCGGTTGGAGCTGGAGACCCTGTCCGCCGGCCGCCACACCATCACCCTGACTGTGACCGACAGCGAAGGCAAACCCGGCCACGACAGCATCGTGATCACCGTCATAGCGGCCGCGCCGTCCCCCTGCACAGACCATCAACTGGCTCAGAACGGCGGTTTCGAGGCCGGGCCGGCTCTCACCGGCTGGCAGCCGGGCGGCGCGCCCGCGCCGGTCGTGGTGGACGGCGAAAAGCACAGCGGCGCCTACGGCCTCTTGCTGGGCAACCCGGCAACGCAACCGCAAGGGCCCACCCTGTCCTTCGTCCGCCAGGCCGTGCGCGTGCCGGCCGACGCCACGCAGGCGACCCTGACCTTCTGGTACAAGGCCCGCACCCTGGATCCTGGCGCCGACTACGACTGGTTCGGGGTCTATCTACTCGATCCCACCGGAGAGCAGGCGCATCAGGTCCTCAAGGTCAACACGAACACCGGTTGGCTGTGGGCCAGCTACGACCTGACCGGGTTCCGCGGCCAGGCCGTGGGCATCGGCTTCTTCGTGCGCAACGATGGCCAGAGCGGCGCGACGTGGGCCTTCGTGGACGACGTCTCGGTCTGCTCCGACGGCACGTTGCCATCCGCGCCTCAACCCGAAGCCTGCTGGCTGCCCGGCGATCTCACTGACTACGCGCCGGCCGGCCTGCCGGACTTCGACCAGCGGCAACTGGGCTGGCAAACGATGGACACCGGCCAGTGGACCCTCGATGGCCCCGCCGCGGTAGCGGACCTGTTGTGGTGGCGCGACTCGATCGAGGAGCCCGGCACAACCTCGCCGCCCGCCGTCTCCGACGGCTACGGCCTGGTGAGAACCTACGGGACCTGGGACGACCACGACTCACAGAACGTGCCCCACTTCCTCGGCGACCTGGCCACCCGGTTCAATGCCAGCAACTACGGCGACCATCTGGGGACCAACCTGGATGACCTGATCGCCGGCCTCAACACCTACCTGGGCAGCATGGGGCTGGCGGACGACTACACGCTGACCCTGCGCAGGTCGCCGTCCTACGATTGGGTGCGGGAGGAGGTGAAACAGAACCGCCAGGTGCTGCTCCTGCTCGGTTTCTGGGAGCAACAGCCCACGCTCGATCCGGCGCAGCCTGCGGCCTGGCGCCGGTTGGGCGGCCACTACGCCGCGGTCGCGGGGGTCGCGTGCACGGGTGACGGCGTCGCGCTCAGCGACCCATTCCGCGACGCGGCCGAACTCGGCTGGCCGGGGCAGGTGGCGCCTCCGGGCAACCACGGGCATCCCGCGGGCTCACCGGATCCTGTGCACAACGACGCGGCCTATGTCTCGCACGACCTCTACGGCGTCATGCGCACCGCGACGGGCTGGGGGCCGCAGGGCTACGCCCGCCGCTACTCGGACGTGGAGAACTTCGCCGGCCTCAACTTCGCGCCGGCCCTGGAAGCGGCCCGCGCGAGCGGCTATCTCGGCGGCGAGATCGTGACGCTGACCGACTACGCGCTGGTGCTGGCCCCGCGGTCGGAGATCGTGACACTCAAGCTGGCCCCCGCAACGAGCCACGTGCTGGCTGGTCAGGCGTTTGCCGTGGAGATGGAAGTGCTGGCCGGCGCGCAGCCGGTCGACGCGATCAATGCCTACCTGGACTTCGATCCGGCCGTGCTGCAGG
>MNXL01000342.1 GCA_001871755.1 Anaerolineae bacterium CG2_30_64_16 | reverse complement strand
CCGGCTGGCCCGTGGCTACACGGGTCGTCCGAAGATCGTGAAGTTCGAGGGGTGCTACCACGGGCACGAGGACAGCATGCTGGTCTCGGCGGGCTCGGGCGTGGCGACGCTGGGGATCCCGGGTACACCGGGGGTGTTGCCGGCGCTGGCCGAGCAGACGTTGACGGCGCCGTACAACGACGTGCCGGCGATCGAGGCGATCTTCGATCGGTTCGGGTCGGAGGTGGCGTGCGTGATCGTGGAGCCGGTGGCCGGCAACATGGGCTGCATCCCGCCGGAGCCGGGCTATCTCGAGGCGCTGCGCCGGCTGTGCACGGCGCACGGGGCGCTGCTGATCTTCGACGAGGTGATGACGGGCTTCCGGGTGGCTTTGGGCGGCGCGTAGGCGCTCTACGGCGTCGCGCCTGACCTGACCACCCTGGGCAAGGTGATCGGCGGCGGGCTGCCGGTGGGCGCCTACGCGGGGCGCCGCGCCATCATGGCGTTGGTGGCGCCGTCCGGGCCGATGTACCAGGCCGGCACCCTCAGCGGCAACCCGTTGGCGATGACGGCCGGCATCGAAACGCTCAAGGTGCTGCGTAAGCCGGGCGTCTTCGATGACCTGGTGGCCCGCACGACGCGGCTCTGCGCGGGCATCAAGGGCGCCGCCCAAGCTGCCGGGGCGCCAATCTACCAGACTCAAGTCGGCACCATGTTCTGCACCTTCTTCACAGAGGGGCCGGTCACCGACTGGTCGACGGCCAAGGCCGCGGACACCGCACAGTTCGGCCACTTCTTCCAGGCGATGCTGGCCGCGGGCGTCTACCTGGCGCCATCACAGTTCGAGGCGGGCTTCATGTCGATCGCCCACGATGACGCGGTCATCAACCAGACCCTCGCGGCCGCCCAGGCCGCCTTCCAGGCAGTCGCGGCGAACGCATAACTGTTCAACAGCCAAAACAGCCGGCGCAGATACCCGCGCACGAATTCGGGATCCGCATCCGTGAGCGATCCGGCGGCCAGCCCGATCGCTTCCACACTACACCCCATACAGATAGTAACACGTCCGGCAGCCCTCCGGCGCTGGCGGGATCGGCAGCTCAGCTTCCGCCGCGCCCAGCAGCAGATCCACCGTCGCCTGACGCGCCAACCGCACGCGTTCGACGTAGGGTGCCCGGAATTCGCGATACGCGACCCCATCCCAAATCTCCGCCAGCGACGCCTGGTTGATGTTGCCGAAGCGTTGGCAGGGCACGAAATGGCGCTCGCCGTTGAACACCCGACTATCAGCATAGGATAGCGTGATGCACGGCGAGACGTAGCCTTCCCAGTTGAAGAACAGATTTCGCAGCGGGTTGTGTTCGCAGATCGGCTGCTCCTGCGGGCGCAGGGCGTAAACACGGAGCGCAATCCCGTGGCCGCGAGCCCGACGTTCCGCCTCCGCAATGGCGGCGGCGATGGCCGCGGCGATGGCCGCGGCGATGGCCGCGGCTACGTCACGGGCGTCCACCCGTCCGCTCTCTGCGTCTGTGTGGCTGAACAGCCGGCGGTCGTTATCCCCCTCTTTCACGATCACATCCAGGTTCTTGGCGACCACCTGTTCCACCCCGAGCTCATGTGCCAGATCGATGAAGGCGGGCAACTCGGCGTAGTTCTCACGCATCATCACGTAGACCATCATCAGCTTAGGCGTCTTGCTGCCATGCGCCGACTTGATATCGCGCAGCGCAGCCACATTGGCCATCACCTGGTCGAACCTGGCCCCCTGCCGGATGCGCTCATACGTCTCGGCGATAGCCCCATCCACCGAGAAAGCGATCCAATCCAGACGGGTGGCGACAAACTCCTCAGCCAGGGATGGACCCAGCAACACGCCATTGGTGCTGAAGCCGACCTCACAACCTGCTTCCCTGGCAATGCGCACCATCTCGGGCAGGCGCGGGTGAAGCAGCGGCTCACCTCCGCCGGACAAGTCAACCCATTCCGCCTGGTGAAAGTTTTCGGCGATGCGGCTGAATGTCTCCCTGGCCATCAGCTCATCGTTCTCGCGCAACGCCACCCAGGGGCACATCACGCACCTGAGATTGCACGCCAGTGAGACTTCGACTTGCAGAAGTCTATACGGCTTTCTTGGGTTGCGTCGAAATAACTTCCCGAACTTGCTCAACACTGCCTCGCTCCTGTTCGCCCAGCCAAAGGACAGGCGTCTGACTCACCAAGTTTATCATACTTCAGGCGAACGGAGAAGCTCCAGCAACATTCGCACCCCCAGGTATAAGCTTTCCCTTAGATCAAGATAAGGCAATGCCTATTGATTTAATTTGTGAAATAACGTATAATATAATTTGTAAAACGAGGCATAATCTTTCCTTGGATTAAGATTGTACGCACCGAGCGGACGCTTGACTCGCCGCTGATTTCGCTCTGCAAGGGCGCTTCCGCAAAATACTTGGAATCATAAAGACGCAAAGATGCCCTCCAGACGTTCACGAACGCGCCACTCATCGTCCAAACTGCTTGGCGGTCAGAGACCGTTCTGGCAGCAAGTTCTGGCGTTGCTTGCCCTGGTCCCCCTGGTTGTCGGAGCCCTTCTCATCCTGACCACCCTGACCGGTTTGCTGGTCTGGAGTGGCCCCCGCGAGCAGGTTATCATGGGTGCTTGCTACATCCTGCTCAGCTTTGCGCTTTCCAACGCCTTGCAAAAGCAGTGGACGCTTGTCGCGGGTTGGCTTCTGATGGGCGTGGCTATCTGGCTTGGCACGCACTGGACGCACCTGGGACTCCGTATCTTCGCGGCAGCGTTGGCGGGCGTGGGCGTGATGCTGATATCGAAGAAGTTCTTCCAGCAACGACGACAATACCTGGATCAAAAGGCGCGCTGAGACGGTGTCCTTCTGACAAACGAGACAAGCGTGAGCTATGTTAGCCACATGGATACTGGGCACACTTTTCTTTGTCTTCATCATCGCCTTTATCGTGTACGTGCTCAGGGTGGAGGTCAGCCAGCCGCAGCCGGTCAAATGTGACGATAGCAGTGTCAGGGATCCCCTACCGGTAGGCCCAGAGCCTGTTGATAAAGGGCCGTATCGTATCTCCCGGGACTACCGGATCGCGATGAGCGTCCAGGCGTTTGTCAACTACCCTTTTGGGCTTACAGTGGTCTTTCCAGCCGCTGGGCAGGCGGCGCCGACCGGAGATGCCCAGGCAGGCGCCCAGCGCGGCTTCCAGGAAAGCGATTACTACGGCTGGCCCCGATCGGGTCAGCCTGACCCCCAATTGGTGGTCGAGAGCGGCCGAATCGAATTTGAGGACGACGATCCGGTACCAGCGGTCCGGGTGGATTTGCAGTTTGATAAGGCACTGTTTGAAGCAAGATCGGCCAGCGGAACCCAGACACTCGAGCAGGACAGAGAGATCGTCTATCCATTCTGGCTGAATCCCCTCACCGAGCAAGAGTCGTCTGTGACCCTGGTGTTTTCCCGAGACACGCCACCGGCCGCTGGTGGTAGGGAACAAAGACCTGCGGCGCGCGATGAGAAGCCCGCACGCGAGTTAGCTGTGGTGACGCGACCGGTGAAGGTGACTCACTTTCCGATCCGTCTGCGTTAGCGCCGTTTTGCCTTGAACCTGCAAGGGGGCGCCGAGCTCTTGCAAAGCGCTCAGGACGCGTCTGGAAACTACAGTAAGTCAGATAAAGATTTGGGCTCTGCAACCCGGACTCGAGGCTTCAGCCGGTCAATCTCCGGCTAAAGCCTCGAGTCCAACCCCAAAACATTATCTGGCGAGCTATACTTCCCGGCTATAGGCGGGCTCGGTCAGAAGCTTTCATCGAGAGCGCCGTCGAACGGCGGCCCCAGCAAAACGGGAGGTGATTTCTGGACAAGCCCTAACTGGCTTGAGCTTCGCCAGGGGGCCGCAGATCACGTACGGAAGGAGGTGATGGCTCCCAAAGAACAGGCATTCAGGTTTGTGGTCTGGATAAGTAGTCTCGTCACGCGGCGGCCGGTTATCGTGGCCGGCACGCCATTCCAGCCGGGCCGGTGTCTCGCAACGCGGTGAGACACGGACCATGAGTTTTCTCGACGGAGGGGGAAAGCATGAAGAAACTGTTCAAAACCGAAGACTGGTGGTCTGTCTGGATCGGCTTGTGCGTCTTTGTCGTTTCACTCTTCACCCTGGTCGGGGCAGATCTGTTGGGGTGGGGCGTCAAGACAAACGTCTGGATGGACCTCGGCAAAGCGTTGGGAGTCGTCTCCAAGGCCTATGCGGGCTTACCTGGCTTTGTGGCCCTGATCCTGACCTTCCTGTTCATGCTCATCATCATGAGCGTAGGCGCGAAGGTCCTGGGAATGAATCTGCGCAAGTTCGTCATCGGCTTCACCATCATCTGGTGGATCGCCTATCTGTGCTGGCTGATCGGCTCCTGGGCGCCGATCGCTGTGAACACGCCGGCCGACATGCAGAAGTTCGGCATCAACTTCTCGCTCCGGCTTACCGGTGAGTCCGGCTTCATCATCGCCCTGCTCGTCGGTTTGGTCATCGGCAACTTCTTCAAGGGTTTTGCTGGCTATCTGAAGGAAGCCACCCGGCCAGAATGGTACATCAAGACGGCCATCGTCATCTTGGGCGCCGGGCTGGGCGTCAAGGCGGCCTCGTCCACCGGACTCGCGACAGCCGTGTTGTTCCGAGGGCTGTGCGCCATCGTCGAGGCGTACCTGATCTACTGGGCGTTGGTCTACTTCGTTTCACGCAGGTTCTTCAAATTCAGCCCGGAGTGGTCGGCCGTGCTGGCCTCGGGCATTTCCGTCTGCGGTGTGTCAGCCGCAATCGCCACCGGTGGTGCTATCCGGTCGCGGCCCGTGGTGCCAGTCATGGTCGCCTCTCTGGTGGTGATCTTCGCGGTGGTCGAGTTGATCATCTTGCCCGCGCTGGCCGCGGCAATCCTGCCTTCGCAGCCGATGGTGGCGGGCGCCTGGATGGGCCTGGCCGTCAAGACTGATGGCGCAGCGGTGGCCAGTGGCGCGATTACCGACGCGCTGATCCGGGGTAAGGCGGCCGAGATCGGCATCAAGTGGCAGGAAGGGTGGATGCTCATGGCCGCCACCACCACAAAGGTCTTCATCGATATGTTCATCGGGATCTGGGCCTTCGTGCTGGCGGTGGTCTGGACCACCGTGATCGATCGCAAACCGGGGGAGAAGGCGGCTGGAGCCGGCGAAATCTGGAACCGCTTCCCCAAGTTTGTCGTCGGCTACTTCCTGACCTTTGTCATCATGCTGGTGCTCGGCCTGATCTCGCCCAACCTCATCGACAAACTCAAGCTGGCTTCCGGGGAGGCGGACGTCTTCCGGGTGCTCTTCTTTGTGCTGACCTTCTTCTCGATCGGCCTGGTGTCGGACTTCAAGCAGTTGCGGGCGGAAGGGATCGGCCGGCTGGCAGTCGTGTACCTGGTCTGCCTGTTCGGGTTCATCTTGTGGATCGGCCTGGCCATCTCGTTCATCTTCTTCCATGGCCTGACCCCACCGCTGGCGGGGTAGCAGCCCAAGAATGAGCGGGCAGATGCCCGAATGGGCATAGGTCCCAGTGAAATCTGTGAACACTGAACACTGAACCCTGAGTCCCAGTACTGGGATAGGGTACCATCTAAGGGAGGTAAAGTTCCAATGCCGGAAAATGTGAGCCCGAGTGCAAAAGAGCTGGAACAGGCTTACGTGCCGTTGATGCCGGTGGAAAAAAAGCTTATTGCCTGGAGCTTGATCTTGGGCGTCATCCTGCTGGGTATCCTGATCGTAGTCAGCTACACGCTCTTCCCCGGCAGCTTCTAGCCCCAACCGACACGTAGTTTGCTGGGATGCGCCGGCGGAGTCGAGTGTGCGCCAATGGCTCTGCTCTTCGGATTGACTCCGCCGGCGCATCTGGAGGCCCAGTACATCCTGTCTCCTGTGATGAGCGGACTTGTGCTGTGCGCAAGGGCTTCGCTCCTTGGAGCCGGTTGTACTGACATGACTATGGAGGGAGACTATGTCGGATTCAAAGACCCCTATGCTCGACGAACTTGAAAAGGGCCCCTGGCCCAGCTTCGTTACCGAAATGAAGCGGGCAGCCGAAAAGAAAGATTCAGCAAAAGACCTGTTGCGCCAGCTTGAACGATCGTACAACAACAGGATCGGGCACTGGAAACACGGCGGGATCGTCGGCGTCCGGGGCTACGGTGGCGGCGTGATCGGCCGCTATTCGGATCTGCCCGAGGAGTTCCCGGCTGTCGCTGAGTTCCACACTTTCCGTGTGAATCAGCCTTCAGGCTGGTTCTACACCACCGAGAAGCTGCGCCAGCTCTGCGACGTGTGGGACAAGCACGGCAGCGGGCTGACCAACATGCACGGCGCGACGGGCGATATCATCCTATTAGGCGCGCCGACCAGTGAGTTGCAGCCGTGCTTCGACGATCTGGCCGAAATCGGCTTCGATCTCGGCGGGTCGGGCAGCGACATGCGGACTCCCAGTTGCTGCGTGGGCCCTGGGCGCTGTGAGTACGCGTGCATCGATACGCTGGACCTGCTCTACAACGTCACGATGGAGTTTCAGAACGAACTGCATCGCCCGATGTTCCCTTACAAGTCGAAGATCAAGATCTCGGGCTGCCCCAACGACTGCGTCGCGGCCGTTGCCCGCTCCGACATCTCGGTGGTCGGCACCTGGCGCGACCAAATCCGGGTAGACCCTGACGAAGTCGCGAAATATGCCACGGATGGCATTGACATTCAGGTAGAAGTGATCGACCTGTGCCCGACGAAGTGCATGAGTTGGGATCCCGCGGCGAAGCAGCTCACCATCGACGACGCCGAGTGTAACCGCTGCATGCATTGCATCAACCTGATGCCCAAGGCGTTGCGCCCGGGCGTCGAGCGCGGGGCAACCATCCTGGTCGGCGGCAAGGCGCCCATTGTGCGCGGCGCGCTGCTCTCCTGGGTCATCGTGCCCTTCATGAAGATGGAACCGCCCTACGACGAGTTCAAGGAACTGGTGGAGAAGATCTGGGAGTGGTGGGACGAAAACGGCAAGATGCGCGAGCGACTGGGCGAGCTGATCAACCGGCTGGGGATGCGCGCCTTCCTCAAAGCCGTGGATCTGCCGCCCATACCGCAGATGATCCGGGTGC
>MNXL01000276.1:7235-10505 GCA_001871755.1 Anaerolineae bacterium CG2_30_64_16 | reverse complement strand
TCGGTCAGGAGACCGGCCACAGCCAGTGATCCCCCTGGAAAATTGAGAAGATACATATACTTGACAAGGTGAAAAGACCTCGCTTTATGACCGTGGCGAATATAGAGCGTAATCCTGTGTGCGATCGTGAGCCCACACCGGCGCTCAGCCGGCGGGCGTTTCTGAATGCGCTCACTGCGACCGGCGTGCTGGCGCTCGCGGCGAGCTGCCGCCCCGGCGCGCCCGTGCCGACCCCCACGCCCACCCGAACCCCGCGGCCGCTCTTCACGTCCACCGCCAGCGCGACCCGCGCGGCGATCGGCTCAGCCACCGCGACAACCGCGTCCACCGCCACGGCGACCGCCACCGGCACTCCGGCTTCGACCCCGACCTCGACCGCCACGCCATCGCCGACAGCCACGCCTACCCCCACCGCGACCCCCTTTCCGCCCGGCCCGCCGACCAAACTGGGGCTCTTCATCTCGCGCAACGACCCGCGCATCTTCGACCTGCTGCGCACCGGCAACGTGGCGCTGATCAAAACGCTCGAATATGACCCGAACTTCGCGGCCGAGATCAAGCGGACATCACCCCACACGCTGCTGATCGGCCGTCTCGACCTGCCCCAACTCGATTTGGCCACGCTGAACGATCCGGCCGGTACCGCGCGGGCGTTCGCTGATCGATTGCTGCCTATCGCCACCGAGTCACGGCGGCTGGCCGCGTTCGACGGATGGGAGGCGTACAACGAACCCGTCCCCGCGGACGTGGAGCAGATGGCGCGGCTGGCCGAGTTCGAGGCCGAACGCGTGCGGTGGTTGGCGACCGCGGGGGTACGCTCCGTGATCGGCAACTTCGGCGTCGGGCATCCCTCGCTGGAGTTCTGGCCCCACTTCCGCCCCGCGCTGGAAGCGGCCATTGCGCACAACGGCTATCTGGGCCTGCACGAGTACTCCGCGCCGACCATGCAGTTCGGCACGCAACAATACCCGTTGGGCTGGGGCAGCGACCCGGCGCAAGAGGGCTGGCTGACGCTGCGCTATCGCAAGGTGTATCGCGGCTATCTCGAACCGAACGGCCTGGCGCTCCCGTTGTTGCTCACCGAGGTGGGGGTCGATGGGTTGGTGGGCAACCGGCCCGGCCCGGCGGGCAAAGGCTGGCGCGACTTCGCCGCGTACTGGGATCAACTGGGGATGGGGACCGACGCACCCGGCAACTACGTGGAGCAGTTGGCCTGGTACGATGCGCAGTTGCAGCAGGATGACTACGTGCGCGGCGCGGCCATCTTCGCCGCGGCCGCCTCGTCCGGTTGGGAGAGCTACGAAGTTCTGGATCGGGTGCTGCCGTTTCTGAAACAGTACATCAGCGTGCACCCGGTGCGGTAGAGATTCTTCCTTAGACATCCGCTCCAGAATACGTTATAATGGCGCCGTCAGATGGCGGCACACGATGCCGCGCCATCAGATGGCGCGCCATACGATGCCGCGCCATCTGAACATCCATCCGGAGGCGACAATGTTGTACCAGGCACCCCGCGGCACCCAGGACATCCTCCCGGCCGACCGCCCCTACTGGCGTTACGTGACCGGGCAGATGCACGCGGTGGCGGCGTTATTCGGCTACCAACAGATCGACCCCCCGATCTTTGAGGAGACGGCCCTGTTCGTGCGCGGCGTCGGCGAGGGTACCGACATCGTAGACAAGGAGATGTACTCCTTTCAGGATAAAGGCGGCGCGGAGATCACCCTGCGGCCCGAATTCACGGCCGGCGTGATGCGCGCCTACATCGAAAACGGCATGCACGTTTGGCCCCAGCCGGTCAAGCTTTACTCCATCGGCCCGATCTTTCGCTACGAGCGGCCTCAGGCCGGCCGGTTCCGCCAGCACCACCAATTCAACGTGGAGGCGGTGGGCGAGCTCGACCCCGCGGTAGACCTGGAGGTGATGACCGTGGCGTGGACACTGCTCACGCGGCTGGGCTACCGGGGCCTGAGCTTCCAGTTGAACTCCACCGGGTGCCCAGTGTGCCGGCCGGCTTATCGGGCGAAGCTGGTGGAATACTTCCGGGCGTACGAAGACAGGTTGAACGAAGTGGACCGCCGCCGGCTGACGATCAACCCGCTGAGGTTGTTGGATTCCAAGGAAGAGGCTGCCCAGCCGCTGCTCAACGACGCGCCGCACAGCGCCGATTACCTCTGCGACGAGTGTGCGGACCATCTGGCCAGACTGCGCGGCTACCTGGAAACGTTGCAGATGCCCTACGCCATCAACTTTCGGCTGGTGCGCGGCCTGGACTACTACACCAAGACCGTGTTCGAGATTTGGGCCGAGGGGATCGGCGCGCAGGCCGCGGTGTGTGGGGGCGGCCGCTACGACGGACTGATCGAGGAGTTGGGCGGCCCACCCACGCCGGGGATCGGCTTCGGCATGGGGATCGAGCGGGTGATCCTGAGCCTCAAGGAGCAAGGGATCGCGGCGCCCGCGCTGCCCATGCCCCGGGTGCAGATCTCACCGTTGGGCGACGCGGCGCGCAATGCCGCGGTCAGGCTGACCTACGATCTGCGCACAGCCGGGGTCGGCGCACTGCTGGCGTTTGGGGACCGGAGCCTGAAATCCCAACTCAAGAGCGCGAATAAGGCCGACGTCGCCTACACAGTGATCCTGGGCGACCAGGAGCTGGCCTCCGGCGTGGTCGTCGTCCGCGACATGGCCGGTGGCGAGCAAACGAATGTGCCGTTGAGCGGGGTAATTGATTGGTTGCGGGGAAGACTCAGTAGATCACGATTTGCTCCCGCCCGATCCGTGATCGGCCGGGTCACGGACCCGCCCGGAGCTTGAAACTGTGATCTACTGAGTCTGTAACGCACAGCGCGATAAGGACACCTGGTTTTCGTTTCGCGTTTCACGTCGGAGGTGTGAAATGACATTTTTGTTGACTCGAGAGGAAATGGAACAGAAGTTGGCTCAGGCATTCCCATCGCGGCAGGTGCTTTCCCTGGTCGAAGTACTGGACAACATCCGCCGGATGGAAATTGAGCGGGTAGCCGACACGCGCGAGTTAAAGCAAGGACTGTCAGCGCTTACTACAGAAGTCCGGAATCTGGCTAAAGTGCAACAGGAAACGACCGCGGACGTGCGGCAACTGGCCGTGGGACACCAGCAACTGACCGCAGAACAGCAGCAACTAACGGCAGAGGTGCGGCAACTGGCCGTGGGACACCAGCAACTGACGGCAGAGGTGCGGCAACTGGCCGTGGGACAGCAGCAACTGACCGCAGAACAGCAGCAACT